>JALTKC010000386.1 GCA_027076245.1 Gammaproteobacteria bacterium | reverse complement strand
CCACCTCCCTCTGTTTTTCCAGAGTGTGGGCAATGTTTTTACGAATTCCATTTATCTTTTTATACTGATCGCTGAGTCTCCGAAATTCCGGATTATGTTTTAAAAAAGTTTTGTAGTCATGCAACTTGTTTTTGACGGCGTCATGCCAATCTCTCTCTTCAGCCTGCCTAAGGTTAAGCTTATCGCCAACAAAATAAAGTATAGCTTCCGTCAGGGTGATGTAGGCCAGGGAGAAATTACCCGTATCCGCATAATATTTTGAAAGGTTAAGAAAAAAAATACTGTTTGGATCAGAGGTATTAAGTTTCTTCAGGAAGTGCATAAGCTCGGGATACAGGTATTTAAACGGTATTTCAAGTTGCTCCTGACGAATCTCTTTTAATTTTTTTATACTTTGTTTAATACCGGAAAGGTTGTTTATACTCAGGGAATCCGTCAGTTTTTTTATTTCCCGGTAAATCGCGCTGTCGCTTTCCAGGGAAAGGTTTTGGTCAATTTTTCCATAGGTCAGTACATCCGAGATAAATTTACTCCATGTGCCAAGCGTATAAAACAACGACAAGTCCACAACCGGCGCGTAGCCGACTTCCCTTAAAATATCCAAATTCCCGTAAAATATTTTTTTTACGCGAATATTTTTAGATTTTAGGTTTTCCAGAAAAACGGAAATGATGTAAGAAAAGAAAGAGAGCGAACGAAAAGAGTGGGTGATATCGATATATAATTCGTCGCCATCCCGCAAGTGCCGGGCTATGGTCATGAACTGTTCAAAGTTTTCAAGAAGTTCCTTCTCGTTTCGGCCATAATTTAAAACAATACATTTCGAGCCCTCTATTCCGGTGTAGCCATCTATCTGCGTCTCCAACTTTTTCAGATCACCCTCAGTGACAGCAGAGTTATCCGCAGTGGATATATCGGCCTTATGCAAAAGCATAAACTCATATTCCTCGTCATTGCCGTTAAATTTTCTATAAACCTGTTCCCACAGGGACTTGGCCGTGCCTAAAAAATAGACTTTGTCCAGGGAATATTTATCGATCAAGACTTTTGCCAGCAACTCTTCCTCAACAAACTCGTCTTCAATCTTATACTTTGCCTTACGATATTGCCGTTTCATCTCTTTTCCGGAGATCGGCCCCGTTCCTAACGGAGATATTAAGACCTTTGCCATATAGTATTCTATCCTTTAGGATAATTAATTTACATTTCGGATTAAATTAACATTTTAATTCCAAAACTCCTTTATTTTAGCTTTTTAAACTAACTTTAAAGTTTTCCCTGATATCCACCGGCTCTTCATTCGTATCATTTTCTCACCATTTTTTCAAGCTGCTGATATAAGTCCGGAAAATGTCTTTTGTATTCTTTTAGCTTTTTCAAATCTTTTTTATCGATCTTACCCTTTTCAATATATTTCTGCATTTTCTTACCCGCTTTTTCTATTTTTGGATCAACCGACGATCCGGAAACCTCATCTTTAATGTCTGTTTCGCCGGTCTCAATATCATCGGACAGCTCAAAACCCAGTATCACCGATAATTTTTTATAATACGAGGTCCATTCACCATTATTTTTCTTTTTACGGACACGATTTTTAAATTCCCCGGCAATCTCAACGTTACCGGATATGTCTTTATCAACCTGCCAGGCATCAAACAAATTATTGATTGTGTTATAATCTTTCGCATTACGAATATTCACTAAAAATTCGTCCACCTTTTTACCTATTCGCTCCTCGGGGGTCAGGCTATTTTCCAAATATTCTGCAAAAGCATTTACCATATCCGGATGTTCTTCCCGGCCAAGGATTTCGAAACGACCGTAACCTACCGCCGTTTTGCCCCCCACGCCAAGTACACACAAGGATTTGTAGTAGACTTCTTTTATAGTCTCCTTTTCCGAATCGCTGGCGTCCATGTCCACAAGGGCCCTAAAAACATACTCCGTACCGGCGGCAACGGACAGAAATTTGATGAGAACGAGGTCCATCCAATCTCCCGGCCACTCAGAATTGCCGTTATAATAAGCGCCATAATGGGGGGTTAGTATTTCAACCTCCATTGTAGGTGGTTTTATGGGATAGGCGTCCAGAAAAATGACCCGGCCCATTGTTTTTTGATCGCCAAATAACTGAGGAATCAAACTATGGGGGTCGGCGTCATGCTTTTCATCCATATAGCCCAATTCTAAACGTCTTGCCGCGCGCACCAGCCCTTTTATGGAGGCCGCGGGCAGGTAAGGCACACCCAGATTATGATCCAGGGTTATTCCAGTTTCCGTGGGATGGCTGTAGCCCATGCCACTGATATGCCGGGTTTTCAGGCGGGCTCGAAAAATAAGCGGCTCATATTTTTTCCGAAACGTCTCCAAAAATGCCATTTGACCCAGGTGACGGGTTTGCAGCATATCCTCGGTTTGACGGGTTTGCCCCAGTTCCTCGTATTTTCTTTTAATTATGTTGTAGGCCGCGCCGTTTTCTTTTCCACGTAATTTAAAATTATTGGTCTCATCCAGATCCAGGAATTTATAAAACCACAGGGAAAAATTACCCTGGTTATAATGGCTTATAGCCCGGTTCAGGGTTTGGGATACAGGTATCATTCACCGCCTCCTTTGGCTTCCATGGCCGCATAGCGTTTAACCCATTCCAAAAAAGAGAGGGCTTCTTTCTGTGTCATCAAATAGTGGCCTTGCTCCATATTGGCGATCGCCACTAAAAAATCCCGGCGATTATTTGCTTTTTTCATCCAGGATAGTTTTTCCAGCCAGGCCTGTAGCATATCAAAAACAAGCAGATATTTGTCATCAACTTTAGATTCTTTGTCATCACCTTTTGCTACCATAAAAGCCAGGGTCTGGCCAAAGCCATTCATCAGGATCATCGATGGAATACCGGCGGTAAGGCTTTTAAACTCATCCAAAAACTTTTGCTCTTTACCGGTCAAACGGCTATAGACTTGTTCCAGGGCAAAGCCCGCGCGTTGCTGTCCTAAAGTTCTCATCATTACGCTCCTTTCACCCAATTTATTTTACAGATTCCGCGCCCCAGGGTCTCGTCACCACCCAGTTGCATAAAACCGCTGATGACCTCCGTTATGTGTTTATTCACGGTTTCGGCCTGCAGGTGGTTAAGGTGCTTTTGGGTAAAATAGACGATGGCATACAAATAGGTGTCCGCCGGCAGCAGTTCTTCATAGCGTAAAGAACCTTTGGCGGTTGTCCCCTTTTCCGCATCAATTTTAATTTGGGCCTGCACTTCGGTACAAGAGCTGACCACATAATCATACATTTCATCGGATACAAGCAATAGGCGCTCCAATTCCGTTATCCCGGAAAGAGGACTGTTGTTATCGGAGCCGCTTACTTCCACAACGGCATCTTCCAGAATAACCTGTCCGCTAATATTGCCGGCCAGGGCCACAGCTTCATTGTCAGACAGGTCAGGGATGTTCCAGTTTATCTCTTTTCCGAGAAAGGCCATATCCCGCACATAGCGTTTGACGACCATGGGCGATGTGACCCATACAAAAGGGGCCACGTTGGAACGCACGGGCATGGCCAGCAGACGGGCGTCGGATATGGAAACGGCGGCGGGCACATCATCACCGCTCATCTTTTTCTTACCATCGTTACCGGAGTCGGAACCAAATATCAGGTTGATTAATTCTCCGGATTCTTCACCCGCGAATTTACGATAATGGGCACGCATGGCCCCTTTTACCGCCGAAGCCTGAACATGAGGCCATTGTGTATGCCGTTCA
>JALTKC010000385.1:4017-13810 GCA_027076245.1 Gammaproteobacteria bacterium | reverse complement strand
ATATGGGCTGTGGATAACTTTTTCAACTCCTTTTGTGAAATTCATTAAATTATTTTATATTTCATTATGTTATCCTGTGGATAACTTTTCTTCAAGTTTGTATTCGGACAGGATGCCCGCGCTCCCAGGAGTTCTACTTTTTATAAACTTTGCGTTTAAACAGATCCGTTCGACGGCTAACCAGACGGTCGAGAAACAGCATACCGTCCAGATGATCCAGCTCATGCTGTACCGCCCGTGCCTCATAGCCGGTACATTCATAATCCATTAATTCACCCTGAGCATTACAGGCCTGCAGAGTGATTTTTTCTGCCCGAATTACATTGCCGGTATAATCAGGCACTGACATACAGCCTTCACGGCCTATTTTCATGCCTTCCCAGGTTTTTATTTCCGGGTTTATCAGGATCATGCAGCCATTGTGTTTAATTTTAGGTTTGGAGGACACATCCACAATGGCTATCCGTTTAAAACAACCAACCTGGGGAGCAGCAATACCGACCCCACCCGGCCCGGCACGCATGGTTTCCTCCAGATCCGCCAGAAAACTCTGCAGTTGCTCATCAAACTGTTCCACCGGTTCAGACACCTGCTTCAGGGCTTCATCCGGATATTTTAAAATGTCCAGTATCGCCATGATTTAACCTATCATGACATCAAGTGGTGCCAGATCCACATTGACCCCGTCAGCCTTGATCTGTTCCACGGCTTTTTCTACGGCATCCATACCCTGTGCAGCAATGCCTTCTATCTGCATAATATAAATGGGTTCTGCCTCGCTGCCAGCCACATCAGAATCCAGATCGGTGATATTGTACCCGGCTTCCAGTAATGCAGTGGTGGTTTTGGCTACAATGCCGGGACGATCAGCCCCATACACGGTAATAATGGAATCAGGGATTTCATGCTGGTGCAGGCTGGCTTCAATGCTCTGAAATGAAATGCTCAGATTCATATCCTGAACCACGGGTGTCAGGCACTGAGTCAGTTCTTCAATGGACTGCTCACTTTTTACCATCAGCATAATGGTAAAATTACCGCCCAGGCGCATCATGGATGCTTCCCCAAGCTGAGCACCGGCTTCATATAGTGCAGTGGTGATTCTGGCCACAATACCCGGCTGATCCCGCCCCACCAGAGTTAACATTTTCCAATCATTCATAGGGTTCTCTTTGCTAAACTTTTTACTGAGTGCGTGTTATTTAATCAATTCCTGTTTATTCTATCCATATCATACTGGCCATACGCCCGGTCACGCCATCACGCCGGTAAGAATAAAATTTATCCGCCTCGCTATAGGTACAATAGTGACCGCCGGAGATATTATCAACGCCTGTTGCTGATAATCGTACTCTGGCTAATTGATATATATCAGCTAAATATTTATTTTGCCCGTCAGAGGTTTTAGTATGCTCTGAAAAACACTGGTCAATCAGTTCATAATGATACCCTCCCCTATGCCGTGCTTGAGCAAGAAATGCCTGCCGAACATCCTCACCTACTTCAAAATTATTCGGCCCAATGGCCGGCCCCAGCCAGACCCGTATATCCTCTCTCTGGCAGGCGGATAATTTAAGTAATTGTTCAGCTGCCTGTTCTACAATACCCTCCAGCAAACCCCGCCAGCCTGCATGAACGGCAGCAACCGCACTGCCCTGCCGGTTACAGATTAAAACCGGCAAACAATCCGCTGTCATAACCACTGATACAATATTTTTCTGTGTCGTTATACTGCCGTCAGCATCCAACTGCGGATCGGTATCAGCCGCATCAATAATACGACTGCTGTGGATCTGATTTAACCATTTAGGCTCAGAAGGCAGCAGCTCTTTCAGCTTTGTACGGTTTTGTGCAACGTTTTGCGGATCATCACCTACATGCATAGCCAGATTAAAGCTTTTATATGGAGGATGACTGTAACCGCCCACACGGGTGGTTATCAATGTTCTAACATTATCAGGAGCATCCCAGTCCGCCTGAATTATCATTTGAGAGAGAGTGCTCATGTCTGCTCCGTATATTCTCTTAACAGAGTTTTTAACTGCCTCATGTCCTCCGGCAGTTCGGCCTCCCATTCCAGCCTTTGTCCGTTTTTAGGATGTTCCAGTCCCAGTTTGCGGGCGTGTAATGCCTGATGTTGAAAATTTAACAGAAAGTTTTTTAAATCCTCACTACAGTCCGGCGGTAAACGCAAGCGTCCAGCATAAACGGGGTCTCCTACCAGAGGGTAGCGGATCCAGGCCATATGAACACGGATCTGATGTGTCCGGCCGGTTTCCAGTTTAACAGTGACGGCCGTATATTGACGAAATCGCTCCTTAATCCGGTAATGGGTAATGGCTTCTTTTCCGGCATCGGGATTTTTCATGACCGCCATTTTGACCCGCTGAGTCGGATGACGGCCAATGGGCTGGTCAATGGTTCCACCGCCGGTCATTTCACCATTGACAATGGCTTCATATTCCCGGTCAAAGGCACGTCTTTGTAACTGCTCCACCAGATGAGTCTGGGCGGTCAGAGTTTTAGCCACCACCAGCAGACCAGAAGTTTCCTTGTCAATTCGGTGGACAATGCCGGCACGGGGTACATTAATCAACTCAGGGCAGTGGTACAGCAAACCATTAAGCAGGGTTCCCGTGCGGTTACCAACAGCCGGATGTACTACCAGACCCACGGGCTTATTGATCACCAGCAGCTCATCATCTTCAAAAACAATATTCAGGGGAATATCTTCAGCTTCCCATTCCCCCTGCTGTTCCTGCTCTATAGTAATATCGATGGTTTCACCACCAGTTACTCTGGTCTTTGGCTTAACCGTCTGGCCATCCAGTAAAACCTTGCCCTTTTTAACCCATTGCTGCAGCCGGGAACGGGAAAATTCTGGTAATAAATCCACCAGCACCTGATCCAGACGCTGACCATAGGCATCGGCAGGGACAGTGTATTGCCGTTGTTCGGTGAGTATTGAATTCATTTTGCAAGTATAACGTATTTCTCATATACTAGGCGCTCTTAAACCTAAAATAATAAATATCCGGAACGGTTTTAAACGTTTTGAATTTTATACCCTTTTAATTAATAACAAAATTGCCTTATTTACCTTATGCCTGCTGCTCATTCAAACCGCTTATACCTGCTGCTCCTGCTGACTTTTATTAGTATTTTTTCTTCCGGCTGCTCTGTTATAGAATCCTGGCTGCCCAAAGAAATTGACGAAACCAAAAGCTGGTCTGCCAGTAAACTGTATGCAGAAGCAAAGGCCAATCTGGCTGATGGAGAATATCAGTCTGCTATTGATCTGTATGAAAAACTGGAAGCTCGTTACCCTCATGGTGCCTATGCACAACAGGCACAGCTGGAAACAGCCTATGCTTACTATAAATTTGAAGAACCGGAATCCGCCATTGCAGCGGCAGACCGTTTTATCAAGCTACACCCCCGCCATGCCAATGTAGACTATGCCTATTATCTAAGGGGACTGGTCACTTTCCCGGCCAGAAAAAGTATTTTTGAATTTGTGTTCCCACAGGATGAATCCAAGCGGGATCCCAATTCATCACTGGAATCCTTTAATTATTTCAGCGAACTGGTAAGAAAGTTTCCCAACAGCAAATACAGTAAAGATGCCATTTTAAGAATGCGTTATCTGCGTAACAAGGTCGCCAAGCATGAACTGCATGTGGCTAAATACTATATGAGAAGGCAGGCTTATATAGCCGCCGTTGACCGTGCATCTTATGTGGTGGAGCATTACCCGAAGACACCGGCCGTCAGTGAAGCACTTTTATTAATGGTAGAAGCCTATACAAAACTAAATCAGCCCCGCCTGGCACAGGATGCCCAGCGAGTATATGATCTAAATGCAGATAAATTCCACAAAGATGTGTTTTATGTGGATGAACCACTTATTCCCGGGATTCCGGAGTGGATGAAGCCGAATACTTAGGAAGAGCAGCGTTGAGCGTTGAGCGTTGAGCGTTGAGCGTTGAGCGTATATAAAGTTTGGTAGCTCTTTTTCTTATGTCAAACAAAATTTTACAATATTTGGCATTAACTCCAAAATAAAATACTTTTGCTCTGGCTCTTTCTCAGCGCTGAACCCTCAACGCTCAGCGCTGCTCTTAAATAGCTTCCCGATCTTCTTCCCCGGTACGAATTCTCAGCACTTTTTCTATCGATGAAACAAATATCTTACCATCTCCGATTTTACCGGTTCGGGCGGCATTGGTGATGACCTCGATGCAGCGTTCCATAATGTCTTCCTGCACGACAATTTCCAGCTTAACCTTGGGTAAAAAGTCAATCACATATTCTGCACCACGATAAAGCTCTGTGTGGCCTTTCTGACGACCAAAGCCTTTGACTTCTGTTGCGGTCATACCGGTGACACCAATTTCAGACAGTGCTTCGCGAACATCATCGAGTTTAAAGGGTTTGATAATTGCTTCAATTTTTTTCATATGTGATATTTCCTTTAATTTTGTACAGGATATTATATTTATTATAGCGTTATCCTTGATGGGTTGTTATGTTACAACAAAACGCTTCTTTCAGACAAATACTTTTGTAAATGCTAAACTATTTCAGCATTTAAATCTTCCAACAAGCGAGTTCTGACTATGGATAGAGAAACCATTATTGCAGAAATGAAAGTTCTGCCCCAAATTGATCCGCAATTTGAAATCAAGCGGCGACTGAATTTTATTAAAAATCATTTATCGGCCTGTGGACTGAAAACGCTGGTTCTGGGGATTAGTGGCGGAATTGATTCGGCCACCTGCGGTCGTCTGGCACAACTGGCGGTTGAACAGCTTAGAACTGAACAGCAGGATAATGACTATCAGTTTGTAGCCGTACGTCTGCCTTATGGCGTACAGGCTGATGAGGAGGATGCCCAGGTTTCTTTAAAATTTATTCAGCCGGATAAAAGCCTGATGGTCAATGTAAAACCCGGTGCCGATGCCATTCACAATGAAACCCTGCATGCTCTGGAATCTGCCAGCCTGTTGAACCATTCAAAATACGCCATTGATTTTGCCAAGGGCAATGTTAAAGCCCGTACCCGAATGACCATACAGTTTGAAATTGCCGGTATTTTAAGCGGCCTGGTGCTGGGTACCGACCATTCGGCTGAAAATGTCACCGGTTTTTATACCAAGTACGGAGACGGCGCCTGTGATCTGGCCCCCCTGTTTGGTCTGAACAAACGTCAGGTACGTCAGGTTGCCAGAGCACTGGGTGCACCTCAAAGTATTATTGAAAAAACGCCAACAGCCGATCTGGAATGCCATTCACCTTCCAAAGCCGATGAAGAGGCTTTGGGGATCAGCTATGATTTAATTGATGATTTTCTGGAAGGCAAAGTAATTGATAAAGAAAGTGAAGATAAGATCATCCAGATTTATATTAAAACCCAGCATAAGCGGCAGCCTATACCCACAGTTTATGATTAAAATAAACAGAGGTTTACGATAATTGTGTCACGCGGGCAAGATGCCCGCGCTCCCAGGAGGAATAACTATTTCCCCTGAGATTAACCATAACAAAAAGTCAGGCTTTTATTACCTCCAGCATCGCTTTCCCCATATCCGCTGGTGAGCGGGTTATGGTTACACCGGCTGCTTCAAGGGCCGCAAATTTTTCTTCTGCTGTACCCTTACCTCCGGCAATAATAGCACCGGCATGGCCCATACGTTTACCTTTAGGCGCTGTAACTCCGGCAATATAGGCAACCACCGGCTTGCTGACCTGCTCTTTTATGTATTGAGCCGCTTCTTCTTCTGCAGTACCGCCGATTTCACCCACCATAATAATACCTTCGGTCTGCGGATCCTGTTCAAACAAGGTCAGACAGTCAATAAAGTTCATACCCTGAATGGGATCGCCGCCAATGCCAATACAGGTACTCTGCCCCAAACCGGTAACAGAGGTCTGGTGGACGGCTTCATAGGTCAGTGTACCGGAACGGGACACAATGCCTATTTTCCCCGGCTGGTGAATTGAGCCCGGCATAATGCCGATTTTACACTCACCAGGGGTGATCAGGCCGGGACAGTTGGGGCCGATTAAATAAACGTCATCCGGCAGACTGGCTTTTACTTTTAACATATCCAGAACCGGGATGCCCTCAGTAATACAGGCAATCACTTTTATGCCAGCCCAGGCCGCTTCCAGAATGGCATCAGCTGCAAATGCGGCCGGTACATAAATCATGGTGGCATTGGCCCCGGTTTCTCTGACGGCCTCTTTAACGGTATTAAACACTGGCCGATCCAGATGCGTCTGACCGCCTTTGCCCGGTGTCACACCGCCCACCAGATTAGTACCATAGGCAATGGCCTGCTCTGAATGGAAGGCCCCCTGCTGGCCGGTAAAGCCCTGACAGATCACCCGGGTTTGCTTATTAATTAAAACGGACATCAGGCATTACCTCCTTTGGCTACATTGACCACGGTCTGTGCAGCCTCGGTAAAATCGCCCCGGGAAATAATATCCAGGCCGCTTTGTTCCAGCAACTTGCGTCCAAGTTCCACATTAGTGCCTTCCAGACGCACCACGACCGGCACGGATAATGCCACTTCTTTGGCCGCCGCAATAATGCCTTCGGCAATCAGATCGCAGCGTACAATACCGCCGAATATATTAATTAATATGGCCTTAACATTGGTATCTGACAAAATCAGTTTCAGAGCTTCAGCAACCCGCTCTTTGGTCACACCGCCGCCCACGTCAAGAAAGTTGGCCGGTTCTCCGCCATGGTTTTTAATGATGTCCATAGTTGCCATGGCCAGACCGGCACCGTTCACCATACAGCCAATATTACCTTCTAAAGGCACATAGTTAAGTTCAAATTCCTTGGCACGGTTTTCTTTTTCATCTTCCTGGGACGGATCACGCAATGCCTGCATGTCTTTATGGCGATAAACCGCATTGTCATCCAGAGAAATTTTGGCATCCAGGGCAATAATTTCATCCTCTTCAGTGACCACCAGGGGATTGATTTCTACCTGGGAAGCGTCCTTTTCCATAAATATTTTATAAACACCCTGCATAACCTTCATCAGCCCTTTTTGCTGTACCGGTGTCAGTCCCATACCAAAGCCGGCTTCCCTCACCTGATTAGGCATAAGCCCGGTGACCGGATCAATGGCCAGGGTGATAATTTTTTCCGGTTCTGTCGCAGCCACTTCCTCAATATTCATACCTCCGGCCGCCGATGCCATTATGGTCACCCGTTTTGCTGAACGATCCACCAGTACCCCCATATACAGCTCCCGGCTGATACGGCTGGGTACTTCAATTAATAAGGTATTAACCGGCTGACCTTTAGAGTCGGTCTGAAAAGTGACCAGATGGGTGTCCAGCATCTTTTCAGCAAACTGGTGGATTTCAGCTATTGAACCCGCCTTAATTACACCGCCGGCTTTACCGCGCCCACCGGCATGTACCTGGGCTTTGACCATCCACTCATTGCCGCCTAATTCCGCTACTGCCTGTTCTATCTGGTCAACCGAGGTAATAGTCCGGTTGGCCGGTACCGGGATACCGTACTGAGCAAACACCTGCTTGGCCTGGTATTCGTGTAAATTCATAGTTATTTTCCCACTAAAATTGCAATCTATCCCTCTATTGTGGCTAAACAAAGGGAAATTGGCAAAATTTTTTTTATTTCTGTTATGATTTCATTTTTCAAAACCACTTTCAGGAGACAGCGTGGCACGTTTATTGTTTATATCCGGCTTGATTTTTTTTGGCTGGCTGGCTTATCGCTTTTTAAAAAACACCTGGGCACAACGACTCCGGGAAGTAGAGCAGGCAGAACAAAACGCACAGCAGGCTCACCAGGCAAATCCTTCCAGAGTACAGCAAATCAAGGCCTGCACTTATTGCAAAACCCATATTCCTGAAGATGAGGGGATATACCGGGACGGGAAATTTTTCTGCAGCTATCAACACCTTGATCGTTATTTAGAACATCAGGATAACTGATCATTCTGCTTCTGACAGTACTGGTTCTGACAGTATGAGTGATTATTGCCATGACAAAGAATCCGTGTACAATTATAATACAGCAATCAGAAATTAAAATATAAGGCAACAAAATGCAGAACACTCAATTACGATTGTTTAATGCTTTCAAACGCAGTGGTTTTAATGATGATGATGCAATGGATGTTTCCAGTATTGTTGAAAAAGTCAGTGATGTTAGCGATATTCGTAAAGATGTTTCCGATATTAAGTCTGACATTTCGGGTATAAAAACTGAATTATTGTATATTCGAGTAATCGGCCTGGTTATTCTTGGATTGCTTATCAAAATTGTATTTTTTTCCAACACATGAATTATCAACATTAATCTGTTGATATCCTGCTCTCACTGAAGATGGGTCTCCACGACTGTCATGTTTTATGTGAAATATCAACATGAACAGCAGTAATAATAATCAGCAACAAAAGCCCAAAACCACTCAAAGCGGACTCTTTACGGAAGACAAGCACTGGCGCCCCCTGCATTTTCTTAACTTATACCGCCTGTTGATATCCGGCATATTTATTACTCTGGTTTTTTCCGAAGTGCAGATAAAACCCTTTGGTCTGGCACATCCGCAATTATTCCAGATTGTTAGTATTGGCTATTTTATTGCCAGCATTCTCAGCGGCATGACCATCCGCTGGCGCTGGCCGGCTTTCTGGTTGCAAAGCCATGCCCAGATCCTGACTGACTTTATTGCTATTCTGCTTATTATGTATGCCAGCGGCGGTGTGCAAAGCGGTGTCGGTTTATTATTATTGATCCCCATTTCTGCCATCAGCATTCTCTCTATGGGACGTTCTTCCCTGTTTTATGCGGCTTTACTCAGTTTGATCCTGCTGCTGGAACAGGGCTATTTATTCCTCACTCAAACTGGTGGCACCAACTATGCACAGGCCGGCTTACTGGGCGCCATACTGTTTTTAACCGCTCTGTTAACCAATTATCTGGTTCATAAAACAGAGGAAAGTGCTGAAATTGCCAGCCAGCGGGAAATTGATCTGGCCAATATGGAACAGCTCACCCAGTTTATTATGCAGCGTATGCAGACTGCCATTATTGTTGTGGATTATCTGGGTAATGTACGCCTGATTAATGATACTGCTGTAAGTTTGCTTAAAATCCCCGAAACTTTGAGCCAGAACCCGGGGGATAAACCGGTAAATCTTTATGAATATTCTCTTGAACTGGGTGAAATGTTTCATTTATGGCAAACCACGCCTGACTTTAAAGCAAAAAGCATTCATATCAGCAATACTTCTTCCGAGCTTACCCCAAGATTCGCCTCATTGGGTCAGAATGATAAAAGCGGAGCGGTGGTTTTTATTGAAGATAATGCAGAATTATCCAACCAGGCCCAGCAGTTGAAACTGGCTTCTCTGGGTCATCTTACGGCCAGTATAGCCCATGAATTACGCAACCCCCTGGCAGCCATCCGGCATGCCGGCGAATTGCTGAATGAGTCTCCCTCCCTTGAAGAAACCGATAAACGCCTCACTGAAATTATTGAAAAGCAATCCGTGCGGGTAAATGAAATTATTGGTACGGTACTGGACCTCAGCCGCAGAAAAAAAGCCGAGCAGGTCAATATCAACTTATTGGAATGGATACAGAATTTTCTCAATGAATACATTCAATTACCCCAGGAACGCTTTTATCTGAAATTTGAAAGTGATGATTTACAGGTACTTTTTGACCCCCAGCATTTACAGCAGATAGTTAATAACCTGATACAAAATGCTTTAAGACACACGGCTGAAG
>JALTKC010000385.1:0-4007 GCA_027076245.1 Gammaproteobacteria bacterium | reverse complement strand
GTTGTTATTACTGCCGGCATTGATTCAATGAAAAAAAACACCTATTTACAGGTTATGAATTATGGCAACGGCATTGCGGAAGAAAACCGGGACAAGCTGTTTGAACCTTTTTTTACCACCGAATCCACCGGAACCGGATTAGGTCTTTATATTGCCCGGGAACTGGCCGAATGCAATATGGCCAGGCTGGAGTATATTGATATTAAAGAAGGTGCCTGTTTTCAAATCAGTTTTTCGGATCCAAGACGCAATAGCCTCCAGGCTGACTGAAAAAATCATGTCAATTTATGCTATTATTAGTTCATAAAGAACAGCTAATCTTTATTTAACCTAAATAAAGCGGAGAGCATTTATGCAGTGGCAGGATGTATTAGCAGATAAAAGCCTGCAGGATTTACCCTATAAAATCGAACTCAATGACAAAGGGAATATTGAAATGAGTCCGGCTTCACTTCTGCACAGTTTAATTCAAGGTAAACTGGCATTATTATTAGGCAGCACCTTAACACAGGGCAGTGTTTTTACTGAACTGGCAATACAAACCAGCAACGGCATCAGAGTACCCGATGTAGCCTGGGGCAGTCATCATTATATAAAAAAACATAAAACAGAAATCTATGCTTCATCAGCCCCTGAAATCTGTGTAGAAATTATCTCACCATCCAATACACCAAAAGAAATGCTGGAAAAAGTCCGCTTATTTATAGAAGCAGATGCCAGGGAAGTCTGGTTGGTTACAGAGTCCGGAGATATCAGCATTTATAATCAAAACGGACAAACAGATAAATCTCTTTTCAATATTCTAATTAATAAAATTGATTTAAACCTTTAGCCACGCGCCTGACCAAAGAGCAACAAAAAATCATATTAATACCATTGTTCAACATATTTGAAGAGTCAAGATGAAGCGTTCAGACATTTTAACTTATTTAGAAACCCACAAAGCAGACTTTCAGGATAAATATGGCATTTTGAGTATTGGTTTATTTGGCTCTTACGCAAGAGGAGAAGAGACTGAAGAAAGCGATATTGATATTGCTATTGAATTAAAAAAAGAAAAAAAGAATATCCATACATTTCTGGCCTTAAAAAGGGAAATGGAAAATGTTTTCAAAACCAAAGTAGATCTGGGAATTGAAAGCAGCCTGAAACCAATCGCTAAAGAACGTATAAAAAAAGAAATTATTTATGTTTGAAAGGAATCAATAACTATTTATTACAGATATCCAGGACTCTGTAAATGCCATCATGGATTATGTAGACGATCTAAGCTACGATAAATTTATAAAAGACAGAAAAACATATAGCGCAGTTATCAGAGAATTTGAAATTATTAGAGAAGCAACCAGCCATTTATCTAACGATATTATTCAAAAGTATCATTCTATTCTCTGGAGAGATTTAAAAGACTTTCGAAACATCCTCATCCATGAATATTTCGGAGTTGATTTTGAAATTGTCTGGAATGTTATACAACAAGACTTGCCACACTAAAAACTGTTATTGATCAAATGGCAAAAGAAATTTCTTAATTGTATTCAACAACGACCCCACCATTCTCAAATTAAATCTCAATTTATTTTTCGTACATTTTTCAACTAAAATAACCCAAAAAACACCTGCACTTCCAAAAATACCTTTATGACCAGAAAAGACATCACCTCCCGTACCATTTTAAAAAACATTGTCACAGACATTGCTCTGTATCTGTTTAATATGCCCCTGGACACTGCCGAATTACTGGAAACCCAGAACCAGCGCATTGAAGAACGACGGGCTGACCTGGTGGTTAAAGCCCGACAGGGAACAGACACCTTTATCCTGCATATTGAAATTCAGAATAATAACCAGGCCGATATGCCTCTACGAATGATGCGCTACTACACCGATATTGCTCTGTGCTACCCCGGTTATAATATTCACCAGTATCTGATTTACATCGGACAGAACACACTGACTATGCCCGATAATATCACCCAACCCCTGTTTGCCTATCAATACACACTGATTAATATGCACACTATTGATTGTTCAGTCTTTTTACAGCAAAATAAACCAGAAGCGGTGGTGCTGACCATATTGTGTGATTTTAAAGGCCGGGACAAATACCAGGTCATACAGGAAATTATCCGGCGCATTGACCAGCTGACGCAGAACAACAGCAAACAGTTCAGCCATTGTATGCTGATGCTCGAAACTCTGTCAGACAACCGCAAATTAACCCCTGTCGTCAAAGAGGTAGAAAAAATGTTATCTGCAATCAAACTCGAAAACCTGCCTTCTTATGAAATTGGTATGGAAAAAGGCCTGAGTGAAATACTTATCCATCAGCTAAAAAGCAAATTCAACACCATTAGCGAGCAACACATCCAACAGATAAGTAACGCCGACGAACAATTATTATTAAAATGGTCTGAACAGATCCTAAGTGCCCAAAATATTGAAGATGTGTTTAAATAATCCCCTTTTATAATATGACCCGACACCTGGCCTTAATTGTTGACGACGAGCCGGATATCTGCGAATTATTAGAGCTGACGCTCAATCGCATGGATATTGATACCCTGTCTGCCGGTGATTTAAAAACCGCATATAAACTCCTTAATGATAACCATATTTCTATCTGCCTGACCGATATGCGCCTGCCCGATGGTAATGGTATTGAACTGGTCAGAAAGATACAGCAGCAGTCCAGTCATATTCCAGTGGCCATGATCAGTGCCCACGGCAATATGGATACCGCGATTGAAGCACTGAAATCCGGCGCTTTTGATTTTGTATCCAAACCACTGGAGCTGGCTGAACTGAGGAACCTGGTTAATTCTGCCATAAAACTGGCAGATAAAAACCAGAAAACAGCAAAAATTGAAAGCTCTGCAGGCACAACGACCCACACATCCAAACCAAACCCTGCTCCCTCCAAAAAACCACAATTATTGCTGGGTGAATCAGAGCCTATTAAACAAACCTTAAAACTCATCGACAAACTGGCCAAAAGCCAGGCACCGGTTTATATCAGCGGCGAATCCGGCACCGGAAAAGAATTGGCAGCAAGGCAAATACACCAACTAAGCTCCCGCTCAGACCAACCTTTTATCCCCGTAAACTGTGGTGCCATCCCGGCTGAACTGATGGAAAGCGAGTTTTTTGGGCACACTAAAGGCAGCTTTACTGGTGCCATTAAAGACAAGGAAGGCCTGTTTCAGGCTGCTCATGGTGGGACATTGTTTCTTGATGAAGTAGCCGATCTTCCCTTATCCATGCAGGTAAAATTACTCAGAGCCATACAGGAAAAAGCCATTCGTCCAGTGGGCGCCCAGAAAGAAGAAAAAATTGATGTACGCATTATCAGCGCTACCCACAAAAATTTAAAGCAGTTGGTCGATCAAGGAACCTTTCGCCAGGACTTATTTTACCGCATCAATGTCATCGAACTACCCATGCCACCATTAAGGGAACGTCCAACGGATATTATTTTACTGGCTCGTACTTTTCTTACAAACCTGTCCACTTCCACTCAGCAATACCAGCTTTCAGACAATGCCATTGAGACCCTACAAAACTATTCATTCCCCGGCAACGTAAGGGAACTGGAAAATATACTGGAACGGGCCACCACCTTATGTGAACACAATATTATTCACACATCGGATCTGTCCCTTAAAGACACACAAGCCAATATACAAACTACTGAACACCCGCAAGCGGCATTCAGGCCCAGACAAATGGATATTGATATTCTACGGCAGGTACTGGAAAAAACACGCTGGAACCGTAAAGCCGCAGCAGAGCTACTGGGCATATCCTATCGGCAGCTTCGTTACAAATTAAAAAAACTGGGGCTGGATTAAAGCAACAAAAAATGACAAATTGTCATTACTTGACAATTTTGTCATTTTTCTACACAAAACAAAAAACACTAATACGATAAATCATTGTTATTATAAATAAAATATTTTTTCTTGCATTTGGCATAACCTGTGCTTTAATTAAATCAAAGATTAAGT
>JALTKC010000384.1 GCA_027076245.1 Gammaproteobacteria bacterium | reverse complement strand
ATCGGGAACAGGCGGGCACATTAATACTGGTGACCCATGATCAGGCTCTGGCTAATGCCTGTCAGCGCCAGTTCCAGCTGGATCATGGACGTATATCTGAGCTGACTGCTGATGCGGACACTGAAAAACATTCCGGCATAAGCTCTGGTATAAAAGATGAGTCCGCGTAAGTATGGCTAATACACTTAAACTGGCCGTTAAGTTTCTCCGCCGTGAATTTGCCCAGGGAGAACTGCGCCTGCTGATTATTGCCCTGATCATTGCCACCGCCAGTCTGAGCAGTATCGGTTTTTTAATTCATAAAATTAATGACGCCATGATGGATCATGCCAGCCAGCTAAACGGTGCCCAGCTGATTTTAAAATCGCCTCATGCACTTAAAACCGACTGGCTGAAAAAGGCGGCGGAACTGAATCTGCAACAGGCTGAAATGCGGGTATTTCCCAGTATGCTGGTGGTTAATGACCGCTTTAAACTGGCTCAGGTAAAAGCCGTTTCAGATAATTTTCCCTTACAGGGTGAACTGTTAATAAAGCCTCTGGGGAGTACTGAAGTAAAATCGCTTAAAGCACCGCCGGCTGGCACTGTCTGGCTGGATCAGCGTCTGCTGGATTATTTTCAGCTCAATGCTGTACAAACTAATGCTGTACAAACACAGGAGAACAGGCAAGATGAAGCATTCAGGGTAGAGCTGGGAGAAGCCCTGTTTCAGCCTGCTGCACAGCTAATACGGGTGCCGGGACAGTCCAGTTCTCTGCTGAGAATTGCCCCAACGGCGCTGATTAACCTCAGGGATCTGCAAAAAACCGCAACCGTGCAGGCCGGCAGCCGTATTGACTATATTTACTTCTTTTCTGGTGACAAGCCGGCTCTGACGGCCTGGAAACAATGGCTGAAACCCCGTTTACAGGATAGCCAGAGTCTGATTGCCGGGGTTGAAGATGTCCGTGCTGTCAATGCCAGTCTGCAGAAAGCCGGCGATTACCTTTCTCTGGCGGCTATCCTGAGCGTGTTTCTTTCAGCCATTGCGATTGCCATTAATACCCTGCGTTACGGACGCAGCCATTATAAAAATCAGGCAGTTATGCTCTGTCTGGGCTGTCGTGAACAGCAGCTGGCAGGCATAGAAATATGTAAACTCCTGCTGACCGGTCTGTTCAGCACCCTGGCCGGGGTTATTATCGGCTATCTGGTGTACAGTAGTATTTTACTGCTGGTTAGAGATTTAATCAGCCAGCCCGGTGCGGACTTTTATTTGCAGCCTGCACTGCTTTCGGTGGTAAGCGGTTTACTGCTGTTATTCAGTATCTCTCTGGCCAATCTGATGCAGATTAAAAAAATATCCCCTATGTCCCTGATCAGAAATAATCAGCCGGCCGGACTTGGGTCAGGCAAATTATTTTATTTTCTGGGTCTGGCGGGTCTGGTGCTGATCTCATGGCTCTATACCGAAAATTTAAAACTGACCCTGATCTTTTATGTCAGCCTGTTATCCGGCGCACTCTGTCTGTATTTTATTGCCGCTGTATTATTAAATCAGATCATTAAACAGGCTGAACAACATCAGTGGATAAACCGTTTAACCCTGCTGAATCTGAAACGGCATAAACCGGGGGCTTTATTGCAGATCACCAGCTTCAGCCTGATTTTTGCACTGGTGGTTATTATTGTATTGCTCAGAACCGAATTGCTGGATAAATGGCAGCAGCAGTTTCCCGAACAGACGCCCAATCATTTTGTGATCAATATTCAGAGCTATGAGACCAAAGCGTTTGAACAGTTTTTACAGCAGCATAATATTCATACCAAAGGGCTTTACCCTATGGTCAGAGGGCGGCTGATCACGCTTAATCAGCAGCCGGTAAAAAGCGTAATACCACAGGCCTCACGCAACCATAACGCCCTTAATCGGGAGCTTAATTTAAGCGTGAGTCAAAAAGCTTCTTATGCCGCACCGGCATCGCAGCCAAACACTGCTGAGCCGGAAATTTCCATAGAACAGAGTCTGGCTAAAGCCCTGGCTGTAAAAAAGGGTGACCGGCTGGGCTTTCAGATAGGTGATCAGACTGTGCAGGGGGTGGTGACTGACTTTAGAAAGGTCAAATGGGATTCCTTTGAACCCAATTTCTATATTATTTTTTCTCCCGGTGTACTGGAACAATACCCCATGAGCTGGATGGGCAGTTTTTATCTGGCCGCAGAAAACAAGCCCGTGTTAAACGATATGCTGGCACAGTTTCCCGGCGTGACCATTATTGAAGTGGATGAAGTATTAAAAGAAGTGCAGTTTATTATTGATAAAATCTCCCAGGCCATAGAAGTGATCTTTTTATTTATTGTGGTGGCCGGTGTACTGATCCTGGCCTCCTCGCTGTCGGCCACTCTGGCAAGCCGGCTCTATGAAAATGCCGTGATCCGAACTCTGGGCGCCAGTGCCCGGCAGTTAAGACAATGCTTGTGGACAGAATTTACAGTCATAGCCCTGCTCAGTGCGGTTATTGCCATTGTTCTGTCAGAGGCGGCCAGTTATATTCTTTATCAGCAGATATTTAATATAAGCTGGGCACCCCATACCTGGCTCTGGCTGATTATTTCTCTGGTGTCAGTCACTTTAATCAGCGGCCTGGGCTTGTTAATTACCAATAAAATCTATACCCAAACCAGCCGTTATTCTTTAATGAATCTGAGTTAATCCATTAAACTTTGCCAGGCCTTATGTGACTGAATTTCCTTTAATGCCTGCTGTAAAAGGGTTTTACCCGGTTCTGTGACTGTCCAGGTGGAAGCACCGGATGGGTGGGGCAGAGGAATGGCATCGCAGTTATGACCGTTAATGCTTATCTGGTGTACCTGTCCAATCACTTCATCGAGTTTTTTAATGGTCATAAACTGAGATATCGCCAGCTTACCCACCAGAATCACCAGCTGTGGTTTTAAAATAGCCGTTTCTGCCGTCAGCCAGCGGGCACACTGCTCAATTTCATAATCTTCCGGTAAACGGTCACCACGGCCTTTTTGGCCCTTGCGAGGTGGTTTTTTCCCGGGATAGCAACGGCAGACCGCAGACATATAAACCCGCTGACGGAACCGGGCTTCATCCAGGCCAATACCGGCAAACCAGGAAAACAGTTTTTTACCAGCCGTCCAGGCAAACGGTTTTAATACTTCAATTTCCTTAAAGCCCGGTGCCTGCCCAATCAGCATAACGTCAGATACCACCGGCAACCCATGCACAGCCGGCCCGTGCATATCAGGACAGAGCTGACATTGTTCCAGTTGCGACTGCAGGTGAATAATATTTTTTAAAGCGGCAGATGACATAGATTATGGCTATAAAATTTTGAGTGTTTTATGATTACTATTAAGTTAAACATCCGTATATTCCCTCTCCTTCCGGGAGAGGGCCAGGGTGAGGAGCTAAATAAATAATTCACCATTTTAACCTGAAAGGGAGCAATATACATTATGCGTTTACTGCACACCATGATCCGCGTGGGTGATCTGGAACGTTCTATTGATTTTTATACCCGTATCCTGGGCATGAAACTGCTGCGTAAAAAGGACTACCCGGACGGAAAGTTTACTCTGGCCTTTGTCGGTTACGGGGATGAAAAAGACAACACAGTCATTGAGTTAACTCATAACTGGGACACGGATCACTATGAGCTGGGCAATGGCTTTGGTCATCTGGCC
The DNA here is from genome assembly GCA_027076245.1 of Gammaproteobacteria bacterium. Classification (GTDB taxonomy): domain Bacteria; phylum Pseudomonadota; class Gammaproteobacteria; order GRL18; family GRL18; genus JANELJ01. The sequence continues at coordinate 10,133 of JALTKC010000384.1, read as the reverse complement.
ATACAGGTGGATGATGTCTATAAGGCCGCCGAGGAAATAAAGGCCGCCGGTGGAGAAATTATCCGTGAAGCCGGGCCGATGAATGCCGGCACGACTATTATTGCCTTTGTCAAAGATCCGGATGGTTATGAGATAGAATTACTTGGGCCAAAACAATAAAGGCTTAATATCTGATGACCCCTGAAGGCAAATTATCTATACAGATAAACCCGGCTAAAGCATCGGGGAACAGGGTGGTTATACGCTCTACCCGCCCTGTTTATGCCTGCAGGGTGTTTAAGGGGAAAGCGGTGGCTGAGGCACTGGCCTTATTACCGGTGCTGTTCAGTATTTGCGCAACGGCTCAGTCCTGTGCCGCAGTCAGAGCCTGTGAACAGGCGCAGTCTGTTATACCGGTCAACGGAACGGAGGCAATCCGGGACTGTCTGGTTAATATGGAAACCTTACGGGAGCATCTCTGGCAGGTGTTTCTGGACTGGCCGAACTTTTTGCAGACGGATATTAAGCAGCAGGGCATGGTTGAGATAAGAGCAATACAAAGTGCTTATCAACAGGTTTTGCTTATGGACCAGCCGGTGTTTTCTGTCGGCGGCATTAAACAGCTGCCAGAGTTGACCGGGCTGGATAAAATAACCATGCAACTGTCAGAGCTGCTTCGACAGCAGGTATTTGGCTGTTCGCCGGAACAATGGCTTAGTATGGACAGCTATGCTCAGTTGCAGAACTGGCTGGAACAGGCGCAAACCATTGCTGCAGAGATGCTAAAAAAAATAATAAGCCTGGACTGGGCTGACAGCGGGCGGTGTGAGATAAGCGCTCTGCCTGAACTGGATAATGGCCAGTTAAGCGCATTACTGCAGCAGGAAAATGCAGCGGAGCAGCCGCAGTGGCAGGGACAGAGTTATGAAACCAGCAGTTTTACCCGGACACACAGTCCATTACTTAATGTATTAAGACAACAGTATGGCAATGGTCTGCTGGTGCGTATGGTGGCCCGCTTAACAGAAATTGCTCAGTTATCATTGAAGTTAATACCTGAAAAATCAGCCGTTCAGGAACTGCACATCAGCAGTTCCTCCTACTCTGATACTGGAGTCGGTACAGGACAGGCCGCCGCCGCACGAGGTCAGTTAATTCATCAGGTCAGTATTGAGAATCATCAGATTACAGATTATCAGATACTGGCCCCCACAGAATGGAACTTTCATCCTGAAGGGGTGGTGGCCGGTGCGCTTGCTCAATTGCAGGGGAATACGGATAATAGTAACACCTTTAATCCTGAGCAGCAGGCGCATTTAATTATTAAGGCCATCGATCCCTGTGTGGCGTATCAACTGGCAATTGAGGCTTAATGGTTTATGCATGAAATGTCCTTGTGTGAAGGTATTCTTGGTATTATAGAAGAACATGCTCAAAACCAGGGGTTTAAAAAAGTAAATGCACTCTGGCTGGAAATCGGTGCGTTTGCCGGTGTTGAAACTGAGGCCCTAAGATTCAGCTTTGAAGTGATAAGCAAAAATACCATAGCAGAGCAGGCCCACCTGCATATTATTGATATTCCGGGAACGGCCTGGTGTATGCAATGCTCAAAAACCGTTGCCATAAAAAGACGCTTTGATGCCTGCCCCCACTGTGGCGGCTATCAGCTGCAGATAACCGGCGGGGAAGAAATGCGTGTAAAAGAACTGGAAGTTGAATAAACGTTAAATTTTTATAGTCGGGAGAAAAACCATGTGTACAGTGTGCGGTTGCGGTGAAGGAGAAACCCGGATTGAAGGCCATACTCACAGCCATGAGCATGAACACAGCCATGAGCATGTGAAAAGCCATGAGCACGGAAAAAGCCATGAGCACGGTAGCAATAGCCACTCTCATGACCATCAGCACTCCCATAATCACGACTATGGGCAGGGCCCGGCTCATGCCCATGCACCGGGGCTCAGCCAGTCGCGTATGGTGCAGATAGAAACGGATATTCTCAGTAAAAACAATGAATACGCCGCCCATAACCGCCGCTGGTTCAGTGAACACAAAATACTGACACTTAATCTGGTGTCCAGTCCCGGTTCAGGTAAAACCAGTCTGTTAACCCGTACCATTGATGAACTGAAAAATGAACGGTCACTGGCAGTAGTGGAAGGTGATCAGCAGACTGATAATGATGCGCAACGTATCCGGGAAACCGGTGTTAAAGCATTGCAGATCAATACCGGAAAAGGCTGTCATCTGGATGCGCATATGATTGGTCATGCCATCGACAGCCTGGCACTGGAAGATAAAAGTATTTTATTTATAGAAAATGTCGGTAATCTGGTGTGTCCGGCAGCCTTTGATCTGGGTGAGGCGCACAAGGTGGCTATACTGTCTGTGACAGAAGGGGATGACAAGCCGCTTAAATATCCGGATATGTTTCATGCTGCGGATCTGCTGCTGTTAAACAAAACTGACCTGCTGCCCTATGTGAATTTTGATGTGGAAAAATGTTCAGACTATGCCCGCAGAGTGAATCCGGGCATTAAAATCATTCAGGTTTCAGCTACTACCGGGGAAGGTATGGATAGCTGGTACCAATGGATTAAAGCCACTCAGAATCTGGCACTCATATAAATTAATGCTAACGGGAAAGATAATATGTGCCTGGCTATTCCGGCAAGAGTTATTGCCATTGATCCGGTCAATGATATGGCAACAGTGGCACTGGGTGAAGTAAAAAAAGACATATCCATTGCCCTGGTGGACAACGTCAGCATTGATGATTATGTGCTGATCCATGTAGGCTATGCCTTAAATAAAATCAGCCCGGAGGAAGCACAGCGTACCCTGGATTTATTTGCACAGGCCGGACTAAAGGACGAATCATGAAATACATTGATGAATTTCGTCGCCATGATCTGGCCCAGCAACTATCTTCAGCCATTAAAAAAACAGTCGATCCGGAAAAACACTATAATCTTATGGAGTTCTGTGGCGGCCATACCCATGCCATTTTCCGCTACGGGGTACAGAAATTAATGCCGGATAATGTGTCCTATATTCATGGGCCAGGCTGTCCCGTGTGTGTGCTGCCTGTTGGCCGAATAGATAATGCCCTGCAGCTGGTCGATGAACATGATGTGACTCTGTGTACCTACGGCGACTTAATGCGGGTGCCGGCCAGCGGTCTTAATAGTCTGCTCAGAGCTAAAGCAAGGGGTGCGGATATTCGTATGGTGTATTCAGCTATGGACGCTCTGAATATTGTCCGTCAAAATCCTGCAAAGGACGTCGTATTTTTTGCTATTGGTTTTGAAACCACCACCCCGCCAACCGCCTTAATCATTAAGCAGGCTCAGGCCGAACAGATAAAAAACTTCAGTGTTTTCTGTAATCATGTCCTGACCCCTCCTGCCATGCGCAGTATTCTTGGGGAGCCGGAAAACAGCGGGCAGGACTGCATCGTTATTGACGGTTTTCTCGGGCCTTCCCATGTCAGTACGATTATTGGCAGCCGTCCCTATGAGGTGTTTGCAGAGCAGTTTTACAAGCCCATTGTCATTGCCGGCTTTGAACCGCTGGATGTGATGCAGGCCTCCTTAATGCTGATCCGCCAGATTAATGAGGGCCATCATGAGGTTGAAAATGAATATACCCGTGCCGTGTCCAGAAACGGTAATCAGAAAGCTCAGGCGCTGGTGGCCGAGGTGCTGGAACTGCGTCCGGAATTTGAATGGCGTGGTCTGGGGATAGTGCCGAAAAGCGCTTTAAAAATCAGACCGGAATACGCTGAATTTGATGCAGAAAAACGCTTTAATATGCCTCCTGTTCATGCCTCGGATGTTAAGGGCTGTGAATGTCCGCAGATTTTAAGAGGGGTTAAAAAACCAACAGACTGTCAGCTATTCGGCACCGTCTGTACACCGGAAAATCCTATGGGAGCCTGTATGGTGTCATCAGAAGGGGCCTGTGCTGCCTACTGGACTTATGGCCGACACAGTTAATACAAGTGAATACTGAATATGAATAAAAAACGCTTTCCCGTTCGCCTGAATATACGTAATAACGTTATTGATATGACTCATGGCAGCGGTGGCCGGGCCATGGCACAGTTAATTGAAGAGCTGTTTGTTAAGCATCTGGACAATGACTTACTGCGTCAGGCTAATGATCAGGCGGCCTTTAATGTGCCCGGCGGCCGTATGGTGATGAGTACTGACGGGCACGTCATATCACCGCTGTTTTTTCCCGGCGGAGATATCGGCTCACTGTCTGTACATGGTACCATTAACGATGTCGCCATGTCGGGAGCCAGACCCTTATACCTATCTGCAGGCTTTATTCTTGAAGAAGGCTTTCCCTTATCTGAACTGGAAAAAATAGTGGCCAGTATGGCTGAAGCCTCCAGAAATGCCTGTGTGCCGGTGGTGACAGGCGATACCAAGGTCGTGGAGAAGGGTAAAGGTGATGGTATTTTTATTACCACGACCGGAGTGGGTATGGTGCCGGAAGGGGTGCAGATTTCCGGAGATAGGGCGCAACCCGGTGATGCTGTTTTAATCAGCGGCACGATGGGTGATCACGGCGTGGCCATTATGTCCAGCCGGGAAAACCTGGAGTTTGAAACCAGTATTCAATCCGATTCAGCCGCTCTGCATACCCTGGTGGCGGATATGGTGACTGCCGTACCGGATATCCATTGTCTGCGCGATCCCACCCGCGGCGGGCTGGCCACTACGCTCAATGAACTGGCTCAGCAATCCTCTGTCGGCATGATACTGGATGAAAACAGGATACCGGTTAACCCTTCCGTAACCGCCGCCTGTGAACTACTGGGTCTGGATCCGCTGTATGTTGCCAATGAAGGTAAACTGATCTGTATCTGTGCCCGGGAACACAGTCAAACCCTGTTATCCATTATGCAGGATCATCCTCTGGGGCGTAATGCTGCGGTTATCGGTGAAGTCACAGACGATCCCAATGGCTTTGTACAAATGCAGACCCGTTTTGGCGGCAGTCGTATAGTGGACTGGCTTTCAGGTGAGCAATTACCCCGGATCTGCTAAAGCTTCTTAACTAACCTGGAGCAGTATAGAACCCCCTGGGAGTGTGTACATCCCTGCCCGCATTATAGTGATTGCAATGAGTTCAGCCTATACTCACTACTGTCAGATAATTTAATAATTCATGGTTTAGACATGACAGCTTATCAAATACGCATTCAGGGTATTGTCCAGGGGGTTGGTTTTCGCCCAACCGTATGGAAAGTGGCCCATCAGCTTAAGCTGACCGGACAGATCAGAAATGATAATGAGGGCGTACTGATCCATGTCTGGTGTAATAAATCTGAACTTGTAATTTTTATTGATGAAATTAAAAACAACCTGCCTCCTCTGGCAAGAATTGACACCGTTAAAACTTTGCCTCTGAAGGACAAAGCAGCTAGCCCGGAAAATTTTACCATTGAACACAGTCAGTCCGGTGATATGAATACCCGGGTGGTAGCAGATGCAGCAACCTGTAAGCAATGCCTTGAGGATATTCTTGTCCGTTCCAACCGACGTTATCGTTATCCGTTTACCAACTGCACTCATTGCGGTCCACGCATGTCTATTATTAAAGCCATGCCGTATGATCGTAAAAATACCAGTATGTCAGCCTTTCCAATGTGTCCGCAATGTCTGGCAGAATATCAGAATCCATCTGATCGCCGCTTTCATGCCCAGCCTAACGCCTGTCCTGATTGTGGCCCCAAAGTCTGGCTTGAAGATAATAAGGGACAGTTGCGGCCAGCCGATTCCGATTGTGATGTGCCTGAAACCGCGGCCCGGCTGATCCGGCAGGGGTATATTGTAGCGGTTAAAGGCATTGGCGGTTTTCATCTGGCCTGTGATGCGGGCAATCATAAGGCAGTATCTATCCTGCGCAAGCGCAAGCAGCGTTATCAGAAACCCTTTGCCCTGATGGCAAAAGATATCGCTATGCTCAGCGATTATGTAGAAACAGGCACTGAGGTAGAAGCCTTATTAACCAGCCATGCGGCCCCTGTGGTGATATTACCCACAAAAGTCTCAGCTCCAAATATCCTGTCTGAAGCTCTGGCCCCCGGACAAAATACTTTGGGCTTTATGCTGCCTTACACGCCGGTGCATTATCTGTTAATGCAAAATATGTCCCGACCCATTGTGTTAACCTCTGGTAATCTAAGCGAAGAACCTCAGCTTATCGACAATGAGTCTGCCAGAGAAAAACTAAGCCTCGTTGCGGATTATTTTTTAATGAATGACCGGGATATTATTAATCGGGTGGATGATTCTGTTGTGCGTATTATGGCTGGTAAAGCCTGTTTTCTGCGTATGGCACGGGGCTATGCCCCGCAGACAATTAATCTGCCAGAAGGTTTTCCGGATACGGTTCAGGTACTGGCTATGGGCGGAGAACTAAAAAATACTTTCTGCCTGTTAAAAAATGCCACACTGGTGGTGTCCCAGTATATTGGCGATCTGGAAAACACCCTCACCTTTGAAAATTATCAATATAACCTTGATCTGTATCAGCAATTATATGATTTTAAGGTGGATATTATTGCTGTTGATAAACACCCGGATTACCTGTCAAGCCAGATGGGCCAGCAAAAAGCAGGTGATTGTGGCCTGGAACTTATGAAAGTACAGCACCATCATGCCCATATTGCCTCCTGTATGCTGGAACATGGTCTGCCGCTTAACAGTGAGCCTGTTCTGGGTATTGCCCTTGACGGCCTGGGTCTTGGTGAGGACGGGACCATCTGGGGCGGAGAATTTCTGCTGACCCGCTACCAGAGTTGTCGCCGTCTGGCCTGTTTTCAGCCTGTCAGAATGCCAGGCGGCACCCGAGCTATTATGCAGCCCTGGCGCAATACCCTGGCGCATTTAATGGAAAATCAGCTCTGGGACAGCCTGTCAGAGCACAATGGTAAACCGGGTGCAGAACCGCAGATAATCCGTTTTATTAAGACCCAACCGCTTAATAATTTAAAAAAAATAATTAATCATGGCCTGAATTCCCCTTATGCCTCCTCAGCAGGCCGGCTTTTTGATGCCGTCGCCGCTGCACTGGGGATATGCACAGAATCCGTCAGCTTTGAAGGTCAGGCCGCAACAGAACTGGAAGCTCTGGCCAGTGAATTTTTTGATGCCGAAATTAACAATGCCTATCCCCATCTTTACCAGAATAAACAGATTATATGGCAACCTATGTGGCTGGCACTTTTTGAGGATCTAAAAAAACAGACAGATATAGCCGTTATAGCGGCCCGTTTTCATCAGTGTGTTGTCCAGGCCATTGTGAATACCGCACTGGGCTTATGTACTGAATACGGTTTAACAATCGTGGCTTTAAGCGGCGGGGTTTTTCAGAATAAATTACTGCTCGAAGGAGTCTCAACCTACCTGAAAAAACATAAACTAAAAGTCATTATACCGGAATTACTGCCTATGAATGATGCGGGTATTTCAGCCGGACAAGTGGCAGTTGCATTGGCGGGTATTTAAAAAGTAATGGCGCGCCTGAGACGATTCGAACGTCCGGCCTCTGCCTCCGGAGGGCAGCGCTCTATCCAGCTGAGCTACAGGCGCTTTGAGTGCTGGACTATACACTATTTTGGTTTATTTTAAAATACACAGACACCAGGATTAAAAAGCCCTGCTTTGTGTGTTGATATAAGGTGATGTTTTTTTAAGTAATTTTGGTATATAATAATCGATTAATTTTTGAATTTGGGTGGGTTCGACGGTTTCGGATCTGGACTGAAAATGTTTTAAGGAAGTTTTAAGGAAATAGTTATGAGTGATAATAAAGAACAAGATATATTTATGGAGTATGTTAATTCCATAGTATTTTTAGGTATTCTGGCACTGATTATTTTGTGGATGGCTGTTATTTTATCTTCGTTCTTTGCTTCCTTTGGTGCAAAGAACGAAAATGATGCGCAGGCTGTCAATGAGCGCTTAAAGCCGATTGAAGTGGTTTCTGTAGCAGGAGCACCAGCGGGCGGTGCAGAAGCCGCAAAAGAAGAACCAAAAGCAGCTGCCGGCCCTGTTGACGGCGGTGCGGTAGTGGCTGCAACCTGTCAGGCCTGTCATGGAACCGGTTTATTAAATTCACCTAAAATGGGTGATAAAGATGCCTGGAATGCCCGTCTGGAAGCGACTGGCGGTATTGACGGTCTGGTTAAATCTGCCATTGCCGGTAAGGGCGCAATGCCAGCCCGTGGTGGTAATGCGGCGTTAAGCGATGAAGAAGTTAAGGCGGCTATTGAATATATGATTGCCCAGTAAACCATACTGTAAATCCGCTTAGAGTGGAAAAAGAGCAGCCTGAGCGCTGCTCTTTTTTTGCCTGTTGAAAAATTTAAAGCATATGTAATGTTCTTTTTTGGTGCTTATGCACTAGCTGATGTCTTTTTGTGGTGCAAAAAAAAGCATTTTGTCATAAAACTGTCATAAATTGATTTATATCAATAATATCAAATTCAAGTGTTTGTGGTATTTGGCATACAAAATGCTAGATAAACCTTATTACGTTGTTTGTTTACAACAAACATTCATAATATTTATGAATAAAAAACATGAAATAAATATGGGATGCAAAAAATTATGAGTTCAATTAGAAAGTCTTTATTGTCACTGGCGGTTGCTTCCGTTGTGGCAACACCATTAATGGCCAGTGCCGAAGGTTTTGGCACGGTTTCAGCCAATGTAGCTTTAGTAACCGATTACTATTTCCGCGGTATTTCACAAACAGACAATGACGGTGCTATCCAGGGCGGTTTTGACTGGAGCCACGACAGCGGTTTTTATGCCGGTGTCTGGGGTTCAAATGTCAGCTTTGGAGATACAAACCTGGAATTTGATACCTATGCCGGTTTTGCTAATGAAATTGGAGATTTTGGTTATGATGTCGGTGTGCTTAAATATAATTACAATGATACTTCATCCCATGATGACCCTGTTGAATGGTATATCAATGGAACATACAGTTATTTTTCAGCCGGTTTTGCGTACAGCCCCAGCTGGTTTGGTTCTCATGATTCATCCAAATATGTACATTTAGGTTTTGATTATGATGAATTACCTATGGGCCTGACTTTCAGTGCCAGTGTTGGTAAGTCATTTGGTGATGCCTATAAAGTAAAAGGTGGTACTGATTATGAATATGTTGATTATAAAGTTGGTATCAGCAAGGATATCTGGGGTTTAAACTGGGATTTAAGCTATGTCGGAAATGACTTAAGCAAAAAAGAATGTTATTCCTATGGTTATGATTATAAAAAAGGCAATTGCGATGACCGTTTTATTTTAAGTGTGTCTAAGTCAATTGATGATGTAAGTAAGCCATCAGAAGGCGGAGATTTACCCATTTCAGGTAATGTTGCCCTGGTAACCGATTACTATTTCCGCGGTATTTCACAAACAGACAATGATGGTGCGATTCAGGGCGGTTTTGACTGGAGCCACGACAGCGGTTTTTATGCCGGTGTCTGGGGTTCAAATGTCAGCTTTGGAGATACAAATCTGGAATTTGATACCTATGCCGGTTTTGCTAATGAAATTGGAGATTTTGGTTATGATGTTGGTGTGATTAAATATAATTACAATGATACTTCATCCCATGATGACCCTGTTGAATGGTATATCAATGGAACATACAGTTATTTTTCAGCGGGTTTTGCGTACAGCCCCAGCTGGTTTGGTTCTCATGACTCATCCAAATATGTACATTTAGGCTTTGATTATGATGAATTGCCTATGGGCCTGGCATTAAGTGCCAGTGTAGGTAAGTCTTTTGGTGATGCCTATGATGATAAAAATGGCGATGGCGTGAATGATTTTGACTATGTAGACTACAAGCTGGGTGTAAACCGGGATTTTGCGGGCGTTAATGTAGATCTGTCTTATGTAGGTAATGATTTAAGCAAAAAAGAGTGTAACTCTTACGGCTATGATTATAAAAAAGGAAACTGTGATGACCGCTTTATCCTGAGTGTCTCCAAAGGCTTTTAATCTATAATCACAAAAATAAAAAAGCCGCTTATCTTGTAAAAGAAAGCGGCTTTTTTTATGCTCTTTCTCAACGCTCAACGCTCAACGCTCAACGCTCAACGCTCAACGCTCCTACCC
>JALTKC010000383.1 GCA_027076245.1 Gammaproteobacteria bacterium | reverse complement strand
GGCAAATCTGCCATTATAGCCAGACGAATACCGGTTCGTTCGGATGCTTGCCGAAGCTTTTTTATGGTTTCACCATGGCTGTCAAAATCACCATGAGAAAAATTAAGCCGGGCCACATTCATTCCGGCCCGTAGCAGCGCATCCATCATTTCAGGTGACTGGGTAGCCGGGCCGATTGTACAGACAATCCTGGTTTTGTTAGCGGGGTATCGCATGGAGAGGGGCACTCCTTGTGCTGTTACTGGTAGATAAACGAATACTGTCAAGGCCATTATTAAAGCATCTTTTATGAGATATATCAAAAGAATTACATTTAATGCAAACTCACAAGAGACTTTATTATGTGTTTGTAATTTAAACACTTTTAAAGATACAAAACACTTTAAACAGGATATTAGCAAAATCTTAAATAGTCTCCATTCATTTAAAAAATTTCCTGAATCTGATAAATTACCTGCTCCAAGATTTAAGTCATTGGCAATACAAAGGTATTTTATATGGATTTAACAAAATCATTAGGTTTACGCAGCAGCGACAATAAACTGGAAGCCGAGGAGGAAAAAAAGCGTTTACAGCTTTATATTAATCTGAAACTGCATTCTTCCGGATTACCTGCCTGTGAAGCTCATGATTGTGATAATGATTTTTTCTCCATTGCAGATGATCTGCTGCAGAGCTATCGTGAAAAATCACGTCTGCTGTCCCGTTACCTTTGTCCCGTTGACCAGCGAGTACAGGATTTTCTCGACGATTTTCTTGCCGACAGCGGCAGTGAACGCCAACCCGTACTGCCGTCCAATACTCTGATTCTGGATCGACACGGCGTGGCACGGGAACTGTCCCTGCCGGCAGAAAGTGATTATTTTGAGTCGGAATTTGTTAAGAGTTATCGAGTGAGTCAGGGGGTATTGCATAATACCTCCAGAGACAGACGAACCACCGCCGGATCGTTTCATATCGCAGAAGGTGGACTCCCCATCCCCGGCGATAAAAAAGCCGTTCCCAAAATAGCCTATGCCAACCTCCTCTGTGAAGCGCTTAATCCACCCGAAGACCTGCTGACCATACCTTTTACCTCCAGACAACAGAAACAGGCCCGTAGTTTTGTATCCATATTGCTTCGTCCGGTGGTTTGCCCGGAGATACCGGCTGCCGATGCCCGTCTGGCCGAAGCTGAAAAAACCATGGAAATCCGTTTTTTTGCGCCTGGCTCTCTGACCAGTAATCTGGATTTTGTAGAAAGTATTTTTGGTAACGCCGGCAACCCAAGCCTGGCCGAAAATGATGCCGGGCTGGATATTGAGCACTGGACCGGCCATACCGGCTGTGTCATTCTGGCTCCGCACCTTGTCCGCTTTACTAAAAAAGAACTGGGGCTGCCTCACATCAGTGAAGCCACTGAGCGCCAGAAAAAAGACGGCATGTGCTGGGAACAGGAAGATGAACTGTACAATAACGGCCAGCCTTTTAAAATTACGGCACGCGATAAGCGGGGCGTAATGGTCACCATTCTGGCTGATAATTATTTCGGCTATTGTAAAAAAGAAGTTAAAACCCAGATCAGTTTCTCCGCCAACCTGTTTGGACTGGCTGAGGAAGAACACGCCGGCGGCGCACTGGCATTTCCCCGCCATAATCATGGTGAGGAATTTGGCAAGGATACCCGTACTAAAAATACCGAATACAGCTTTAATGAAGTGATTGAGCGTTACGGCGAAATCATGGATCTGCAGGAAGAAGGTTATGGCATTGACAAAACCTTCCCGAACATTATCTATGTACCAGAAGAAAACCTGCAAATGGATCTGAATGAGCAGACCGTTAGCTGGACTTACCAGGGCAAACCTCAAAGCATCAAACTGAAACCCGGCAATATTTATATGCACCCCAGCGGTTATAAAATTGCCATGGAAAAACACCCTAAAGCGCCCTCCTGGCGAATTGTGGGCACCGATGCAGAGGGTACCTTCTGTCATAAACCCTGTACGGTATCCGGCGGCGGCAAATCAGAAATTTCCAAGGCCATTGATGATGCCGTTATTTACGGGCCGCTGTTTGTCGGCGACCTGAATGAGTCTCTTGAAAAAGTACGGGAAATATTTGAATACGATTATTCTAATCGCTATAAGCCTGAATTTGCACCGGATTATACTGACAATCCGCATCGTCCACCGCTGAGTATGAACCGCAGCCTGGGTTCCATGATTAAGATGCTGACTCCGTCAGAAGAAAAATTTACCCCGGAATATAATGCCTGGCTGGAAACCATTCCCAGCTCCATTAAGGCGCTGGCCTTTATGATTAAACGTTTTTACCGCCCTGAATGGGGTGATGACTGGGCTAAGCATTTTTCTGTGGATATGATTGACGGTGTCCAGGGGCATGAACTGAAATTTGACGACAGACAGCTGATCATGTCTTACCTGAGAGTCGGCTTTGACTGTGACGGTGCCTGGAAAATTTACAAAATGCGCCAGGATTATATTGTTGCGGAAAAACTGCAAATGGAAGACGATATAACCGCTTCTGTGGTCGTACCGGCCAAAAAACTGGTTAATATGCCGGCCAAAAACAAACATGAGTGCATCAAACTGACACGAAACTGTGAATATCGCCTGTTCCAGAGACCAGATGATGCCATTATCAAGGGTTTTGATAAACAAACCGAACTGGAAATGTCTCAGCCGGACAATTTTGTAGCCAATTATCAACCCTTAACAACAGAAGATTTAAAAGACATTACCGGAGATCAGGTCGAATTTGACAAATATACTCAGCCTATGCGTGACTTCCTGCTTAAGAGTCTGGAAGAGGGTAAAATGGCCGTATCTTCAGCGCATCCGCTAATAGTTAACGGAGCCCCAAGCAAGAACCCCCGTTATCTGCAGCTGCGTTCCGACCTGGCTAACCCCATGAAACTCTATCTGGCTCAGATGAGTGCCCGCTTTCATCGTCGTGCTTCTCTGGATGAGCCCATTAATTTCCCGGTTGATTCCGTATTAACCGGTCGCAGGAATAATCCACCCGATAAAGAAGCCGGTATTCGTTCCCTGGCAGTTTACAACCCCATTCACTATCAGGAACTGCCTGAACTGTTTATGGATTTTATCTGTAGTCTGACGGGCAAGTCGCCTTCGACCACCGGTGCCGGTTCTGAAGGCGCTCTGACCAAAGGGCCGTTTAACGCCCTGTTGCCTACAGCCGATCTGAATAACGCTCTGGTTTCCTATATTCTTACCGATTATTCCGGTTTTAGCAGTGCTGCCGGTTTTGTCGGCCCCAATAGTAAAGTCAATCATGACATCAGTCTTATTGTCCCGGAGATCTGGGCTCAGTTAAAACCAGAAAAACGCCGCCCGGCTTATTTAATAAGCAAAGGCCAGTTAGAAAAGCTGGAAGATTTTGAATATAACGGCCAGAAAGTTCTGGCCAGCCGTCTGGGTTATCGTATTACCAGTTTATTTGTACATGGCTTCTTCGGCAAGATTTTTGATAATCCCTCTGCGGTATTTGATGAAAGTATCCTGCGTCCGGAAACCCAGAGTATGGAAGACTTTGTGGATGGTATCAATAATATTGTTGAAGCCCAGCAAAAAGTTGCCCAGACCTATATTGAAGACGGCTCCGTAGAACAGGCCTGTCCACCACTAAAAGCCCTGCTGTATATTATGGCTACTGGTGAATATGAAGGTAAGGATGCCCACCATCCTGATATTCGTGCCATGTTCACCCGTGAAGCACTATTATCTTCAGACTGGTATCACAAACGTCTGGAAGTTAAGCAGCAACGGGATATTGAGTTATGGCAGCGTCATATAGACTATCTGACCGACTTCCTGGAAAAAGACAGCCACGCTGACGAAGCCAGCCGTCTAGATATTAACAGTCAGTTGCAACGAGCAAAAGAAAAGCTGCAGCATGTCTCCTCCCCTGCTTATCTGGAAGAACTGGTCGGAACACTGGGTGCTGATCCCATGGAGTAAGTGTTTTTAAAAATCAGGCATGACCACTCTCACATTAAGATAACCCGCTACAACGGTTAAGAGCTGTCTGTATTACCGGCTCTTAACTGCTAACCAATGTAATAACAAAGCTCACCATTCACATACTGCGACTTCAGATTTCATAATTCTGTCATTTCCGGCCTGTATACTGGAGAAATGATTAATTATTTTATACGTCTGTTTCTTAAAACAACCCGACGCAAACATTTACTACAGTTTCTGGATGGCCTGCAGGCCATTGGTAAGCCTGGCCAGGTACTTTATCCTTCCGAGTTGCTGGAACAGGCCGGTTTACTGGCGCTTTCCGGTCTGAATAATACTCTGGCCATACAGAGCAACCAGCACTGGGTATGGCCCTACTGGGTTGAACGCCAGCTTAATCCTGAATGTCCTGAGTTTATTCCTACCGGCGTGAACTTGCTGACCAATAATCTCACCTTTCGAAACTGGACAGCCCTGTGCATCCCCAATAACCGACTGGAAGCCATGCTGGATCCCGTTGGAATGCTCACACTGGAACCATTTTCATGGTCAGTGATGCCGTATCTGATCATTGATGAGCAATATTATATTCCCAGCCGGATGAATATAGCCGATGTTCAGCAGTCCGTTAGCACCGATCAAAGCCCTGAAATACACACTGCGTATAAAACCACTGAGGAAATTGACTGGTCTTTAAGCTGCAAAGCCATTGAGCTGAATGGACAACAGGTTTTACAACAGAAATACACCCTCCATAATAATAGCAATACTTATCAGTCTCTGGTGTTTGGCATTAGCCTGAGACCCTATAATGCCCTGACCATTGGCCATATTCATAAAATCAGCTGCAAGAAAAACCTCTGGAAAATTAACCATCACTCTGCCATGTACATGTTAAAAAAGCCGGATATTCTGGTGGCCTCCAACCGCCTGCTTGGTGATCCGGTTTTTTCAGAACTGCACCAGACATCACTTAGTGAAGAACGGATAAAAAAAGTCAAACTTAAATCTGAATCCGGTATTGCCACAGGTATTGCGGCCTATTATGTTTTTTTAAAACCCTTTGAATCCATTGAGTTCCAGTTTTTACTCAGTGATTCTCAGTCATCGGTATTAAAAGAGCTTAAAAAAAGAAAACAGGAATTGCCAGAGATTCTGTTACAGGCTGAACAGAATTTTCAGCAGTACTGGACAGGCAACAAACAGGCAGGCTTAACACTCAGTATGCCTGATACCAGGCTGCAGGAAGCCTTTTATTCTGTAAAGAATCATTTAAGCGTGTTTGATGATGTAGAACAGTTTACTCCGGGGTCATTTTTTTACCATACCGGCTGGTTCAGAGACAGCGCCTTCCTGTCTTTAAGCTTTGATCAAATGGGTTTCTTTAATACTGTTAAAAAGAAATTTCCGACATACCTTAAACAGCAGACACGCAAAGGCTGTTTTAAAAGTCAGGATGGCGAATGGGACAGTACCGGACAGGCACTATTTACCATTATCAGCCACATCCGAAGAACCGGCGACAAAGCCTTACTGGAGCAATACTATCCCTGCTTAATTAAAGGGGTTAAATGGATAGCCAATACCCGTTTAACTCATATTGATCCGGATTCCCCTCATTATGGTCTGTTACCATCGGGTTTGTCCGCTGAACATTTTGGACCTAATGATCATTATTACTGGGATAATTTCTGGAGTCTTGCCGGTATTAAACAGGTACTATGGTGTACTCAAATTCTTAAACGCGCTAAAGACCGGCACTGGATTCAAAGGCTGTATGAGGATTATTTCGACTGTCTGGAACAGTCTGTTAGCCGAACCGGCCAGCGTATTCAGGAGCAGGCACTGCCCTGCTCTCCCTATCGCTGGATGGATACTGCTGCCATTGGCAATCTGGCAGCCATCAGTCCTATGGATATTATTCAGACAGATGCACCATGGCTTAAACCAACTCTGGAATACCTGTGGCACCATAATGTTAAAGACGGGCTGTTTTTTCAGCATATTATCCATTCCGGTTACAATATTTACCTGTCCATACAGATGGCCAGAATATTTTTACTGCTGGGTGATCCTCGCTGGCAGATTATATTTAAAGCCGTAACAGATGCCGCCTCACCCACCTGGACCTGGCCGGAAGCCATACATCCCATCAGCAGAGGCGGCTGTATGGGGGATGGTGATCATGGCTGGGCCGCGGCTGAATTTGTATCCCTGATCCGCACGATGTTTATATACGAGCAAAATCAGGCCATTTATCTCGGCAGCGGTCTGCCCGATGAATGGTTTAATAATAAATTACATAAGAATTCTCAAACGATAGAGCTGAACAATGCATCCACCCTTTATGCGACAGTTTCTTATCTTATAGAAGTCACACCCCGACAGGTTATTTTTACCTGGGAAACGAAATATAACATCTTACAGGAACCGGTACCGGTTTATATAAACTGCCCTTACTTACTGAAGCAGTGCCATACTGATATTAAGGCAGACAGTACGGACAATAATACCACTGAGCTGATTAAACTGCCTGATAATGCCGGGCAACTCATCTTCGAGAAACACTTTCAACAGGTCAAATCGTCTAATGAACACCCCGTATCAGCATAAGCCTGCTGTTCAGGCTTCCTTTAGAAAACAGATCCGTCAGGAATACACGGCTTTTCTTTTAAAACAATCGGAGCAATATTTACGCAGGGACTGCCTGAAAATGGATTTACATTGCCATGATCATAATAGTGATGAGCCTGATGAGTTATGGGGAAGAATTTTAGGCCTGCCTGAAACCTGGTTAAAAACCGATAAACTGATTAAGGTACTTAAACATAATCAATGCTCTGCTTTTACAATAACCAACCATAATAATGCCCGTTCCTGCTGGAACCTGAAAGATGCCGGATTTGATATACTCAGCGGTGCAGAATTTACCTGTTTCTTCCCTGAAAATCAGTTATATGTTCATGTATTGAGTTATGGCTTTACGCCCGCACAGGAAATAAAACTCAATCATAAGCGTCATAATATTTACAAATTTCTCAGCTATGCCGCGGAGCACAATATTCCAGTCTCACTGGCACACCCATTGTATTTTTATACCCGAAACAAAGCTTTTGATACCGGTTTTTTTGAAAAATTTGCCTTATTGTTTGAGCGTTTTGAAGTCATGAACGGACAACGTGACTACTGGCAAAATCATCTGACTCTTAAATGGGTACAAAGCATTACTCCTGAGCAGTGTGAAGATTATGCCAGAAAACATAAAATCAATCCGGACAATTTCGGTGTTGATATTAACAAACCCAAAATTTTAACCGGAGGTTCTGATGATCATATGGGCATCTTTGCCGGTGAATGCGGCTCCTGGCTTTATGTCCCCGAACTGGAACAGCGTCTGAAAACCAGCAGTCGTTCGGAACTTGCATTGGAAGCCATTCAAGAAGGCCGCATTGCGCCTTATGGCTCTATCTATGAAAACCAGAAGCTCAATATTGCCTTAATGGATTACTTTGCTCAGGTCGCGACTAAAATGCAGGATCCGGGACTGTTAAGAATTTTGTTTCATAATGGCAGCAGCAACGACAAACTGGCCTGTTTTGCACTGAGTAATTTTATTCTGGAATTAAAGCGCCATGGCAAAACCCAGATGTTTTTTAAGTTTGTGCATAATGCCCTGACCGGCAAAAAAATGAATAAACTGTTTCGCTGGCATATTGCCAAAGATTACCGTTTTGCTATTAAACATCTGAACAGTATCGCCCAGTCCCGTCAGAAAACCTGTAAACACTTTATCAGAGCAAGCGATGAATCCATTGCCGATTTATTTCGACAACTGAACATACTGATTATTAAAAGACTTAAAAAGCAGTTTAAGCAGAATTCAAATAATTTTTCTATTGCCCGTCTGAGCACTGAAGAAATTGCCCGGCAATTTGAAATTCCCAGTCAGCTCCGAGCCATCTTTTATGATGAATTATCATCAGCTAAACACTCAGATAATGACACCATGAGTCATGTTAATATTGCCAGACTGTTTGATGAATTATCCTTCCCTGTGTTGGTCGCCATTATGCTGGCCGCTTCACTCATGACCAGCACCCGGTTGCTGTATCAGAACCGCAGCTTTCTAAATCAGTTTTCCGATCAACTGGGGCAATCTGAGCATCCCAAAAAAGCCCTCTGGTTAACCGATACCCTGTTTGACCGAAATGGTGTATCCAGTATTTTACAACTCAATCTGAAAGCCATTCAGGAACAGAAACTGGATATTGATTTTCTGGTTTGTCATCCTGACGCTCAGGCGGATAAACATCTGCATGTGGTACGTCCTTTAAACAGCCTTTCTTTTAATTCACTGGGTGAGCAGACTTTCCACATCCCCGATATACTGGAAATAAAAAACATTTTCTATCAGGGCGAGTATGACCGAATCATCTGTTCTACCGAAGCCCCCATGGGCTTAATCGCCTTATTACTGAAATACAGTTTTAATGTTCCCTGCTATTTTTATATGCATACGGACTGGCTTGAATATATTCACCACAGCACCCGTTTAACGGCCTTTGAACAGGACAGGATCCGCAGAGTTTTACGTTTTTTCTACCGGCAGTTTGACGGTATTTTTGTACTGAACAGTGACCATAAAAAATGGCTGGCCGGGCATGAAATGCAAATCCCTGAAACCCATATTCATCAGACAGCTCACTGGGTTAAAAAACCTGAAAAATCGGCCGCACATATTAACATCCACAGGTTTCTGGAAAAACTTAAACTGTCCGCAGACAAGTCAGAACCGGTATTATTGTATGCTGGTCGGTTAAGTCAGGAAAAAGGCATTCTTGAACTGCCTAATATTATAAAAAAAGTAAAAAAGAAAATACCGGATATCCGGCTGGTCATTGCCGGAACCGGCCCGGCTGAGTACACACTCAGAAAAAAACTGCCGGAAGCCACATTTTTAGGCTGGGTGGATCAAAAGCATCTGGCCAAACTCTATACCCATCTGGATCTGTTTGTGTTTCCTTCCCGCTTTGATACTTTTGGCAATGTCATTCTGGAAGCTTTCAGTTATGGTATGCCGGTAGTGGCTTATAAAGTGAAAGGTCCGAAAGACATAATTCAACATAAAAAAAACGGTTTTCTGGCCAAAGATATTGATGATATAGCCAAAGCCATTATTTATTATTTTACCCGCTCCGATCGTAATCAGTACCGTCATAACGCACTAAAGCGCAGTCAGGAAAAACAATATCAGGCAGACTATATTATGGAACAGTTTCAGCAGGCGACTGGTTTAAAAAGCAGACACGGTTAAAGTACACTGAGTCGTTACAAAACACAGCATTTATTTTTTAAATCTGTTTATAACCGCTTGTTACGCCAGTCTTTTATCTGCTCTGTCACCCAGAGAGGCGCATCCAGTGTCAAATCATGTCCCGCGGCTGGATGACTGTTCACTTTTATCTTCCATCGTTCAGCAATGCGCTCTGAACAGTGAAAACTGACCAGTCTGTCCTGCAGTGAATTTAAAATAAGTATCGGTCGTTCAGGTTTGTCAGCACTAATATTAAAGCCCGAGGCAGCCACCAGCTGCCGGAACAGGTTGTTTCCTCTGACCGGATTATCCAGGGCAAACGCCGTCCATTGTTTTAATAGCTGACTTCGGTAAGGGTACAGGTTAGAGGTAAGCTGAATGATCATCTGCTCTTTTTTTTCTACCGAAGCCAGGAACAGACTCAGTAACGTCTTATAAGCCCGGTAGTTCAAACGCTCATAGAACGGAGACAAACGGGAACTGATGTTCATCAAAACCAATGACTCAATACTCTTAGGATATTGTTGCTGCCATTGTAAAGCGGCCATGCCGCCCATGGACAATGCCAGTATATTAGCCGACTGTTCCGGCTGCACCGAGCGCCACTGTTGTTCAAGGTGTTCTACAATTAAAGCCATATCCATCGGACAGGTTTGATGGGCAAAGCGACCGCTGCCCGGTAAATCCAGACAATAAACACGGGCCGTTGGAAAATGGCTTTTAAACAGTTCTGTAAACATACCCCAGTGGCGACTGTCTCGCCCCAGTCCCCGTAAAAATATCCAGTTATTCGTCATGTTATGTCTTTTTGACCATACCATTTAGCCACAGCACGTTGATAATAGTTCTGCTCTGTCTCAGTATCCGGCTGCCATTGTTGATAACTGCTGCATAATTTCATTAGAAAATCAAAAAGAATCAGGTGTCTGCGTAATACCCGTTGCTGGCGATGCGGCAAAACGGGATTAAATATACCATGATAACGAAGCAGCTGACGCGGGTTCTTTTTTACCCAGGACCAGGATCCCATTTCCAGTGTCAGCGGCAAAAACGGTTGTTTATAGTCCCGCTCAGCCATGTCATAAGCATAATCCCATAAATCACCATGTGTGCAATATTGCAGAGACTGAGGTTCAAACTCATAATAATTATGATTTGGGTATGTCTGAATAAATAATTCTCTTAACTGAAAAAAATAGCCCAGGCGACTGGCCGGCTCCCGGCTTCTGGCATAAGGAAACCAGATCCGATCCTTAAGTCCGAAACCGGAGTGACAATCCAGTATGATACTTAACGGACGACCATAAAACTGTTGTTTTATTATTTTTATAACCGCCTGATTCTCAGGCTCCATAGGCTGCCGCAGGCCGCCCCGATACCAGGGAAGATACCGGGTAATACGATGCCCGGCTACTAAAAAACTGCCGCCATCAACAGCCTCAACCGGCGCATTACGCATTAAATCAACACCCTGCCCGTTGCACCGGCTGTTTTGCCACATTCCTACAGGATTCACAATGGGGATAAAAACCAGTTGAATATGTTGCAAAAGAGCTTGTATATTGCTGTCCCACTGCAGGGTTTTTAGCAGTGTTCTGATATAAGCTATCAGGATCTGTGTACCAATACGTTCTATACCATGTACTCCGGCAATAAAACCTAAAGCCGGCACATCAGCCTGTTGACTACCCATGGTCAGACAGTAAACCGGCAAAGCTATTCTCTGTCGGGTTACCGGTTCTGCAAGCGTTGTTACTTCTATCGGACATCCTGTTTCTCTGGCTTCTTTAATAATAGTTTCAAGCTCTGCTAACTCAGGTATCCGCTTAAACAATTCTGTGTTTCTGTCCCTGTACAAATCCCTCTGTCCTGTTTTGATTGTTAATAATTTTTACTGAAACCAGCTTAAAAATGTAACATAAAGATATGACACTTCCATGAATCCATCAATTGTTAGCCATTGTTATAAAAACTTCATAAAAATGACATCCAGATGAAAAAAAAGGCTTTTATAATCAGCTTATATAATGACTGGAAATAAAAAAATGATTGATTCACAAAAAGTTATAAGTAATCGCTTTCCCGGAATTAAAGACAAACCCGGCTCTGAATTTATTTATCGAATGATAAAGTTCCTCACGCATGAAGATGAAATTAATTATTTTATTGAAACCCATCAACATCTTAGAGGGTTTTCCTTTATAGACAAAGCCCTGGAATATTTTAACTTTTCCTATCGTGTCAGCAACTCATCCTTTTCCAGAATTCCGGCTGAAGGCCGGCTGATTATTGTCGCCAACCACCCTATCGGCTCTCTGGATGGGCTGGCATTATTAAAATTAATTTACAGCATACGACCCGATGTTAAAATTGTAACCAATGATTTATTAGCACAGATTGAACCTTTAAGCAGTCTGTTCTTATCCGTTGATAATTTTTCGGAGGATGGCAAGGCCCTGCTTAAGCATAAAAAAAATTATAAACACATGCTTAAATGCTTAAGCCATGAAGAAGCCTTAATTATTTTTCCTGCCGGTGAAGTGTCCAGAATTTCACCGGATGGTGTCAGGGATGGCAAATGGAAAAAAGGCTTCTTAAAACTGGCCGAAAAAACCGCGGCGCCTATCTTGCCTGTTTATATAGAAGCCAAAAACTCAGCCCTGTTTTATGGTTTATCATCCATTTACAAACCGCTGGGTACAATGATGCTGTCTCATGAAATGTTTAACAAAAACAACTATGAGATAAACTTCCACATAGGCAAACCCATACTTTATAAAAGTATTAAAAAACTTAATCTGGATAAAAGCGCACTGGCTAAACGTTTCAGAAAACATATTTACCAGCTGAATAAAAAGAAAATAAAAAAAGACAAAATACTGTTTGAAACCATTGAAACCATCGTTCATCCTGTTGACAGAAAAGCACTGAAAAAAGCGCTTTATGAGTCTGAACAACTGGGGGAAACTACCGATGGAAAAAAAATATTCCTATATCAGTTTCAGGCCGACTCTCCTGTTATACATGAAATCGGACGACTGAGAGAACTGTCTTTTCGAGCTGTAGAAGAAGGCACCGGCAGCAACACCGACATTGATAAGTTTGATACTTATTACCAGCACATTGTACTATGGGATGATCGGGATCTGGAAATTGTCGGTTCCTACCGGCTGGGTGATTGTCAAAGTATTATTAAACGCTATGGCACAAATGGACTTTACAGCAGTACATTATTTCACTTTAACGCCCCCATGGATAATTATTTACAACAGGCTCTGGAACTGGGACGCAGTTTTGTACAGCCGCGCTACTGGGGACGCCGCAGTCTGGATTATCTCTGGCAGGGTATTGGCGCATATTTACGCACCCATCCCAATATCAAATACCTGCTGGGACCGGTCAGTTTAAGTAATGGCTATCCTGAAGAAGCCCGGCAACTATTAGTGGCCTTTTATCAGCAACAGTTCGGCGCCAGTCAGATGCTCGCTACTGCCAGACACCCCTATCTGGTACTGGATAAGTATCAGCATTTATTTACGGGTGATTATGAACAGAATTTTAAACGACTGAATGATTATCTGCATGCCCTGAATGTTAAAGTTCCCACACTGTATAAGCAATACACAGAACTATGTGAAAATCATGGATTATCCAGAGGCTCTACATTTATTGATTTTAGCATCGATCCCCAGTTTAATGATTGTATCGATGGTCTGATACTGCTTTCCATAGACAAAATGAAGCCTAAAAAGCGCAGACGCTATATTTACAAAAATTAACCTGTCGCGGTAAATTCTGTTTATTTCCCGAACAGACATGCTATATTTATAGTATGTCTGTCAGCTCTGCCATTATTCAATACTGTTATAAGCTTGATGATTCTCAACGCTATAAGCGGATTAAAGGATTCTTTTATGATCTGATTGAAAATCCGCGTTCCCGAATACGCCCTTATTTTGATGTTGCCATGATCACCCTGGTGGTCTCCAGTGTCTATCTTATTATTTATGAGGTTCGGCACGATCTGGGGCTGTTTGGACAGGTTTTTGAATGGTTTGCAGTAACCGTTTTTCTGATTGAATACCTGCTAAGGCTCTGGCTGTACAGCCCGTCACACCGAATTATTATTGACCAGTACGAAAAAGATGAGTTTATCGGCAGACCTTTTTCTGTCTGGAAAGCTCTGAAAAAAGTTCTTGCGGTAAAATGGGAATATATGACCCAGCCGCTGGCGATTATTGATCTGCTGGCCATTATCCCCAGTTACAGACCGCTGCGCTTTTTACGCCTGTTTCTGCTGTTCCGCCTGTTTAAACTGTTTCGTTATGTACACAGCTATAATAAATTTATTCAGGTGTTATCAGAAAAACGCTTTGAATTTTACACCATCTCCATTTTTATCCTGTTTATCCTGTTCACCTCAGCCACAGCCATTTTCTTTTTTGAAGCCAGAGAAGATGGCGGTGAGATTGTCACCTTTTTTGACGGTCTGTACTGGTCCCTGATCACCTTAACCACCGTCGGCTATGGCGATATAACACCCCAGACCACCGAAGGCCGGGTCATTACCATGATTCTGGTGATCTGCGGAATTGCGGTTATGGCTTTTGTAAC
>JALTKC010000382.1 GCA_027076245.1 Gammaproteobacteria bacterium | reverse complement strand
ACTATTCCCTCTCCCCGAGGGAGAGGGAATAGTTAGACGCACGTTATTTGGCAATGAGCTTAGTAGTGAATTTTATTGTCTTTCAAAAGTTTAATAATATATTTCGATGGTATAGCATAGGTAATGCCACTGGGTTTCTGGATCACGCTTTCCTTGGTTTCCTTGACAAAAACCTTGTTGATCACCCCCAGTACCTTGCCGGTTTTAACCGAATACATCGGGCTGCCACTATTACCCGGATAGGCTGTGGCATCTAACTGATAGACCTGATAAGGGTTACGCAGGCGTTTTATCATTTTTATGGTCAGGGCTGAGGAACTGGGGGCAGGGATAACTACCGGTACAATAGCTGAAATAATACCTCTATGTGTTACCGGAAATAAACCGAGTACCGTACCTATCGGGAAACCGGTAAAGGCAATTTCCTCTCCTTCTTCAGCTGTGCCTGATGCGGCAATTTTCAGGGCCGGGAACCGGGTTCCTTCTATACGTAATAAAGCCAGATCATGGATTTCATCTTTAGCCAGCACCCTGGCTTTACGGAATTTGCTGTTTCTGCCATGAGAATAAAAGATACCCAGCTGCTCTTTTTTATCCATTTTTTTGCTGACAACATGATAATTCGTAATAACATGATAACCGTCACCAACAATAAAGCCTGTGCCCAGATATAAGGGTGGCGGTCTGCGAGTAGCCAGATAGGTACCAACGCCAACAATGGATGGTTTAATCTGTTTAATGGTCAGAGGCAGGTTCTGTGCCGATGCGTTCAGGCCATACATCAGTAACACAGACAAAATAAACAGGCAAATTCTATTTAACACGATAATTCTCCATTAATGGGTTATTGTAGCACCTGAGCAATTAATTCGCTTCTATCCTCTGTTCTGTAGGGACATACTTACCTTTGCTGTTTTCTTAACAATAATGACCATTTGCTTCTGTTTATATCTGCTAAAATTATAGAATTCAATCATTTCAGGGTAGTCAATTCATGCGCATTGTTATTCTTTTCATTTTATTATTATGTACTCCTGTTTTAAGTAGTGCCGAATCCATTGATGATTATTTGAACAGCGCCACTCAGGCACAACAGGCCGGTGAATATAATGAGGCGCTGATTCATCTGAAAAATGCCGTTCAGAAAAACCCCGATAATATACCGGTTCGTCTGGCATTAGCCAAACTGTATATCCAGCTGGGTATGGGGCCACAGGCAGAAATTGAACTGGATAAAGCGGCCTTTTTAGGTGCCAGTCAGGCTGATACTCAGTTACTTAAAATTAAATCTCAACTGATCCAGGGCAAGTTTAAAGAAGTCACCTCTCAAATCAATGCCGTATTAAATATTAAGCCCGATGATATTGGCCGAATACGTGCTCTGCAGGGCCAGGCTTATCTTAATCAGGGTAAAGTAGAAAAAGCCCGTAATTTCTTTTTAAGAGGAGCCCGCCTGGCTCCTGATACACTGGAAGTAAAAATCGGCCTGGCACGACTGTACACCCTGGACAAAAATCAGGCTCAGGCTGAAGCTCTGATTCAAGAGTTGTATAAGCAGTACCCGGATAATGCCGATGTACTGTTACTGATGGCTAATTTCTATCGTGAACAAAAACAATACGCTAAAGCACTGGACATCTTTAAAGCCATTACTGATCTGCAAGCCGGTAATACGGCAGCCTGGATTGGCCAGGTTACTTCTCTGATTGGCCTTGGGCAGTATGAAGAGGCAGACAAAACCGTTAAGCAATTGCTCTCTGTTGATGCCGAACATTTAACAGGGAACCACCTGCAGGCCATTATTGCCTATCAATTAAAGAATTATGCTCAGGCTCAGCAGGCTATAAAAGTGATTGAAAAAAACAACCGCAATTACAAAGGCATTTTGCTGGCGGCCGGTTCAGTTTATTATCAACTGGGCAAGCTGGATCTGGCTGAACAGAAACTCAATGAATATCTGGAGGTCGCTCCGGATGATCTGGGGGCCCGAAAAATGCTGTCTGCGGTTTATTTAAAACGCAAACAGGGCTCTCAGGTTATCAAACTGTTAAAACCATTTGAAAACAGTAATGATTATTCCGTATTTTCATTACTCAGTACGGCTTATAATCTGGTGGGTAATCAGGAGAAAAGCCGTTTTTATCTGGATAAGGCGGTGGCTCTGGCTCCGGATAATACCCACCTTGCCACTCAACAGCGGCTTAATAACGCCCTGTCCGGTGACTCTGAAGCCTTAAGTCTTAAAGATGAGAACTATGAAAACTTCCAGAGTATTGGCTTACCCAAAGTTTTATTACTGTTTAAAAGAAAAGAATTTGATAAAACCATCCCTATTATCCAGGCTTATCAGAAAAAAGATCCAGATAATCCTGAACTCTATAATTTACTGGCTCAGGCTTATCTTAATACCAATCAGAAAGATCTGGCTCATCAGACACTGGCTAAAGCCATAGCCCTTGATTCTTCTTACTATCCTGCCCGTATTGCTCTGGCACGCCTAAACCTGCTGGAAAATAAAGTAAAGGATGCTAAAAGAGAATATCAGCGAATTCTGAGCAAAGATCCAGCCAACGAAACCGCCATGCTGGATCTGGCCCGTATCAGTCTGCAGGAGAAAAATGAAGAAGAAATGTTAAGCTGGCTGAATAAGGCTCGTCGGGCCAATAAAGCCTCAGTAAAATCCAGACTGCTGTTAAATAATTATTATCAGAAAAAAGGCCAGTTTGATGAGGCCGTTAAATATTCTGCTGAACTGATAGACATTCAGCCGGAGAATCTGGCTTTTTTAAAAAACCATGCGGCTAATTTAATTCAGCTTAAAAACTATTCTCTGGCCATTCGCACCTATAAAAAAATGACTGAAATAAGACCGGACGCCCCTCAGAGCTGGTACTTATTAGGCAGTGCTCAGTTTTTATGGAAGGACTACAATAATGCCCGTCAAAGTTTTTTAAAGGTTCTAAAACTCCAGCCAGATCACTTAATTGCCCGCAGCGCCCTAATAAAACTTGAACAGGGCAGTAAAAATTATCAGGCAGCACTGCAGCAGGCTCAGGAGCTGGTTAAACAACATCCGAAATCCCAGATTGCTTATGAAACACTTGGCGATGCTCTGCTATTAAACAAACAAACAGAGCAGGCTATTGAAGCTTATAGAACCGGCCTGTCCTTACAGGACAATAATTATTTACTGGTTAATAAAATCGCCCGAGCCTGGGCTCTTACGGGGCAAAAAGACAAAGCCATCAGCACCTTTGAAAACTGGCTAAGCAGCCACCCTAAAAATACCCGTATCCGCATGACACTTGCGGTTCTATACCATCAAAACCGGCTGTTTGAAAAAGCCAGAAAGCACTATGAAATTCTGATTGAGCAGGAGCCTGATAATATTTCCGCCATTAACAATCTGGCCATGATTTACGCTGAGCTGAATGACCCCAGGAGTCTGGAGTATGCAGAAATTGCCTGGTCCCGAGCACCTGAAAATGCTGCCGTACTGGATACCCTGGGCTGGCTGCTGGTACAAAACGGGGAACTGAAAAGGGCTTTAACGCTTTTAAAACAGGCCGTGCAGAAAAATCCGGCTGATTTTGATATTCGTTACCATTATGCCGTTGCCCTGTGGAAAAATGGCCATAACAAGGAAGCCAAAACTCAGTTAAATATGATTGTACCAGTACCGGGACAGTTTAAAGCCAGAGAGGAAGCTAAACAATTGTTAGAATCGCTATAAAACAAATCACCTTAAACAAAAAAGCCCCGAAAATTTCGGGGCTTTTTGTTTAATCAATACCGGATATTAAAAATTTATACTTT
>JALTKC010000381.1 GCA_027076245.1 Gammaproteobacteria bacterium | reverse complement strand
AATTTTTACAGATGCATCCGAAGATAGAATTTGATCTGGATTTTAATGACCGTGAAGTGGATTTAATTCAGGAAGGGTTTGACCTGGCCATCCGCATTGCAAAGCTGCCAGATTCAAGCTTGATCGCACGCCAGCTTGCTTCTATACAGATGGTAATGTGTGCCAGCCCAGCCTATCTGCAACAAATGGGGCAGCCACATTCACCGGATGAATTGACGGCGCATCGATGCCTTGTTTATAGCTTGTTACGTGATTATGACTACTGGCATTTCACAGATCGTAATAACAGAGAGATCAGCACTAAAATACGACCATACTTAAAAGCCAGCACCGGAGAGTTTCTTAAAGATGCTGCCGTAGAAGATCTGGGTATTATCCTTCTACCCACATTTATCGTCTATAAAGAAATCGAACGCGGTAATCTGGTTGCCATACTTAAAGACTATAAGATACCGACGCTAGATGCATACGCTATTTATCCACAAACACGTCACCTTTCACAACGTGTCAGAGCCTTTGTTGATTTTCTGATAAAACGGTTTGAGGGCACGCCCTATTGGGACACTTGCCTTAACAGCGATGATACCTTGCATGACTAGTTGCTATACAATGCGGGCAAGGATGCCCGCACTCCCAGGAAAAAAGTCCACTATCTTGACCAGATCCGATCCTGCTGAGATTTTTTCTGCTGGCCCGAGGCCGCTTTGGCCGGGCGTTTTTTCTGTCCCTGATGTTTTTTATTTTTACCCGCTGGTTTATGGCCTCGGGCAATGTCACCGGAACGGCGGCCATCCCTGTGACCGGGCTTTGTTTTTTTAGGACGTTTGCGTTTTGGGGGGCGCAATTGGGACTGGGGCAGATTATTGATCGGCTCAAAGCCCTCAATTTCTTCCCTGTCCAGTAGCTCACCAATTAAACGTTCAATATCCGATAATTGTTTAAACTCATCATGGCTAACCAGGGAGACGGCCTGACCGGTAGAACCTGCCCGGCCGGTTCGGCCAATGCGGTGAATATAGTCTTCCGGAACACTGGGCAGGTCAAAATTGACCACCTGCGGTAACTGGTCAATATCCAGACCGCGGGCCGCAATATCGGTTGCCACCAGTGCCCGAATTTTACCTCGCTTAAAACTATCCAATGCCCGGGTACGAGCGCCCTGGCTTTTATTGCCATGAATAGCAGCCGCTTTAATACCTTCCTGTTCCAGTTGTTTGGTCAGGCGGTTGGCACCATGTTTGGTTCGGGTAAAAACCAGTACCTGCTCCCAACGGTTTTCCCAGATAAGGTGGGTTAATAAAGCCGGTTTGCGTTTTTTATCAACTGGGCAAATCCATTGTTTAACTGATTTTGCTGTGGTATTACGCGGTGTTACCGAAATTTCTACAGGATTATGGACAATGGTTTTGGCCAGATCGCGGATTTGATCGGAAAAAGTGGCTGAAAACATCAGGTTCTGACGTTCTTTGGGCAGACGGGAAATAATTTTACGAATATCATGAATAAAACCCATATCCAGCATCCGGTCGGCTTCATCCAGTACCAGTACTTCCAGATGATTAAAACGCACGGCATTCTGATTATACAGATCCAGTAAACGGCCCGGCGTGGCAATGAGAATATCTACTCCCTGACGCAGTTTCATCATCTGGGGATTAATTTTTACCCCGCCAAAGACTACGGCTGAACGTAAAGGCAGGTGTTTACCATAGGTCTGTACACTTTCTGCCACCTGCGCGGCCAGTTCCCGGGTTGGGGTCAGTATTAATGCTCTTGCCTGATTAGGACCGGCTTTCTGACCACGGGACAGTATTTCCAGTATTGGCAGGGTAAAACCAGCGGTTTTACCGGTTCCGGTCTGGGCAGCGGCCATAACATCACGGCCCTCCAGAACAACGGGAATGGCTTGCGCCTGAATAGGTGAAGGCTCGTTATAACCCTGTTCGGTTACGGCATCCAGAATAAGCGGCGACAGGCCAAGGGAGGAAAAACTCATAGATATATCTCAAAAAAAGCGGACTATACAAGATTGCAATAATCCTAAATTAATCTATCAGTTTAACGTATATAAGAATAAATAGATATAGTTAGTGTGCATCCATTTATTGATGCACATTGGCGGCACATGGATGTGCGCTCATTTTTAACGACGGTAAGTGGTTGAAAATGTAGCAAAAGAAAAATCACACTTTTTCTTTTGCGTTCCGGTAAATTGCCAGGAAGGCAATTTCCGGATGGATACTAGGAGCCCCAGAGTCTGCGGATCCAGGATTTTTTCTCCAGCTTTGGCTTGGCGCCAGCGGCCAGCATAAAACCGGTGTACTGCATATCTTCTTCCAGAATATGTTTGGACAGCCAGGATTTAAGAAAATGCATCAGTTCAAAACTGATACTGGTATTACCTGAGGCTACTTTTTTCTGTAAATCCACCACATGCTCCAGCAGATCATCATGCACATCTTTATGTTCTTCATAACCGGGGTAACCCAATATTCGCATCAGACTTTCTTCGACGGCAAAATGGATTTTTGTATAGTCAGCCAGCTCAACCAGAATATCACTGACAACATCGCTGGCGTGCTGCTCGGAAATGGCATTGTGCATACGGTTAATTAAATTGACCAGCACCTTGTGCTGTTCGTCAATTTCTTCAATACCCACACTTAATTCGTCAGACCAGGCAATAAACTCACTCATAATAAAACCCTCTTAAAACTGTCGGAAAAGCCGCTCGATGTATAAGTATATTGTAGGATTTTAATATGTCAATTTTGTTACATTTAATGAGTGAGTTTTTTTGCCGTAAGTCCCATATCAGCCGGAGAATCAACTACATGTACACCGGCCGCTTTCAGAGCGAAGACTTTATCTGCCGCTGAACCTTTACCCCCTGAAATAATGGCGCCTGCATGTCCCATACGCCGCCCATGCGGTGCTGTCATGCCAGCAATATAAGCCACAACCTGCTTGCTGACATGCTCCCGGATATACTCTGCTGCTGCTTCTTCTCTGGTACCGCCAATTTCACCGACCATAATAATGATCTCGGTTTCATCATCCTGTTCAAACAGGGTCAGACAGTCAATAAAGTTCATGCCCTGTATCAAATCACCGCCAATACCAATACAGGTGCTTTGACCAAGACCTTCAACAGTGGTCTGGCGTACGGCTTCATAGGTCAGTGTACCGGAACGGGAAATAATACCCACCTTACCCCTGCGGTGGATTTCAGCAGGCATAATGCCAATTTTACATTCATCCGGGGTAATGATCCCCGGAC
Source organism: Gammaproteobacteria bacterium (assembly GCA_027076245.1). Classification (GTDB taxonomy): domain Bacteria; phylum Pseudomonadota; class Gammaproteobacteria; order GRL18; family GRL18; genus JANELJ01. The sequence continues at coordinate 542 of JALTKC010000381.1, read as the reverse complement.
AATTTGGGCCAATTAAATACGGTGCTTTTTTTCCCATCTGCCGATGCAGAGCTTTAACCCGGATCATATCCTGAACGGGAATACCTTCCGTAATACAGACAATCACCCTTATACCGGCTTCTGTTGCTTCGAGTATGGCATCGGCTGCCATAACCGCCGGAACATAAATCACAGAAGCATCTGCGCCTGTTTCTGCAACAGCATCCTGCACGGTATTAAAAACCGGACGTTCCAGGTGAATCTGGCCGCCTTTTCCCGGCGTAACACCACCCACCAGCTGAGTGCCGTATTCAATGGCCTGCCGGGCATGAAAACTGCCCTGCTTGCCGGTAAAACCCTGAACTATGACTCGGGTATCTTTGTTAATTAATATACTCATTGGTTTCTCAAAATGACTCTGTTTTGGTATCCAATAGTCAGGCCGCTGTACAGGCAACCGCTTTTCTGGCAGCTTCAGTCAGATCACTGGCGGTTTCAATATTCAGACTGCTTTGTGCCAGAATATCCAGTCCCTGTGCGGCATTGGTTCCGGCCAGAAAAAC
>JALTKC010000380.1 GCA_027076245.1 Gammaproteobacteria bacterium | reverse complement strand
AGCAAACACTGAACACTTTAAACAGAAACAACAATTTTTCATATCTTCTGTTAATCGATCTGGATCATTTTAAAACCATTAATGACTCACTGGGCCATGATATTGGCGATCAACTGCTCATAGAGGTCACCAAAAGAATGAGCAAGCTGTTAACAGGTGGTCACACACTGGCTCGTTTAGGTGGTGATGAGTTTATTATTATTGGACCCTATTATAATAATCAGGAAGATTGCCATCATGAAGCCCTGATTTTTTCTCAAAAACTACTTGAAGAAATAAAAAGTAACTATATTATTTCCACCCATCACCTTTATATCAGTGCCAGTATCGGTGTTAATATATTGACTGGCAATAAATCCAGAGCCAGTGACTTTATCAAAGAAGCCGATATCGCCATGTACGAGGTAAAAGCATCCGGCAGAGACGGCGTGATTTTATTTAATGAAGCATTTTCCCAGAAAATTGAAAAACATCTGGAAATAGAACGTCTGCTTCATTTTGCCCTGGAAAACAGGGAAATTCAGCTTAACTTCCAGCCGCAGCTTAATAGCGATAATAGCATTATCGGCTGTGAGGTACTGGTGCGCTGGCACAATAAAGAACTGGGTATGGTTTCACCCGATGAATTCATACCCATTGCAGAACAAACCGGTATTATTATTGAGCTGGGTTCCTATATTCTGGAAGAAGCCCTGAAAACTCTACACAATTGGGAAACCAGCGGCATACACCTGGAGCAGTTTTCAATTAATATCAGTATGCGCCAGATACTGCACCACGACTTTATTAATGATGTTAAACGCATTTGTCAGATACATTTGCAGAAACCCATGTGTTCAAAAATTGTCTTTGAACTGACAGAAACCATTGAAGCTGATGATATTAAAAAACTGGTTAAAATTATGCACGAACTCAGGGATTTTGGAATTAGCTTTTCTATGGACGATTTTGGAACCGGTTATTCCTCTTTAAGTTATATTACCCAGTTACCCATTAACGAACTCAAGATTGACCGTTCATTTGTCAGCAACCTCCATGAAAACAGCCAGAATAAAGCCATGGTATCCAGCATTCTGAGTCTGGCTAAAACTTTTGGTCTGAAAATTGTAGCAGAAGGTGTTGAAACTGCAGAACAAATCGATTTTCTGAAGGAAAATAAATGTGATATTTTACAGGGGTATTATTATTCAAAACCTGTAGATCTAAGTGATTTTGAGACTTTGTATTTTAAGCATCAACCGCCCGTCTCCTAGTTGGTGTCCATCCGTTTACCTCTTAAACCTGGGAGTGCGGGCATCCTGCCCGCATCAGAAATAACGCACAATCCGGCTGGCTGACGTGGGCAGGATGCCCACGCTCCCGGAAAGTTATTCTGCTTTCATCTGTGTTGCTTTTGTTTTGTTAGCCTGAACCTCGTCCGCCTTCATTTCTGCCGCTTTCATCTGGGCTGCTTTTACCCGGGCTGCCTGTACTTCAGCCGCTTTCATTTCCGCCGCCTTCATCTGGGCTGCTTTTACTCTGGCTGCCTGAACCTCTGCAGCCTTCATTTCCGCGGCTTTCATTTGTGCCGCTTTTACCCGGGCCGCCTGTACTTCCGCGGCTTTCATTTTTGCAGCCTGATGCTGTGCAGCCTTTATCTGCTGTTCTCTCGCAGATACAGGGGCAGGTACGGGTGGAACATAACCATAAGGCGCATAATAACCACGGTTATCATAATAATTATAACCATAGGTCCGATAATTATTATCCCAGTTGTTTAAAGTATTGCCATAGGCATTCCCATAAGCGGAACTACGGGCATTACCCTGGCCACGGCCACGAAAACGGGATTTAATGGTAATTTCTATATCACCATCCATATCACTGTCCATACTGCCGTCACCCCAGCCACGGCTATAGACATTACCATAAGCATCATTATACATATTATTATAAGCTCTGCCGTCCCAGTTGGTATTAGAGTCACCATCATCCCAGAACGCAGCCTGGGCGGATGACATAACGATAACACTGTTTATTATTGCTGCACATAATAATCGTTTTTTCATTTTCCACCACCTTTTAATTTCTGTGTTGTATATCTGAATGAATTCATAAAGCGTGCTTTCAGTTTAGTGATTCGTTGAGTGAATGTAAATGGCCAATCATTTATTAGCGGTGCCGGATACGTTTTCTGGAGCGCTTAAACCATATCCAGAAACCACTGGCCGATAAAAGCAATAAATTAAATGCAGCCAGATCCATAATAAAAACACCGGCCTGACCTAAAATGCGTCCTGAATGTAAGTCAAGAACCACCGTCTCCAGACTGAGTTTGTTGCCCAGCCATTGTTGATAATAAGGCTCTCTTTCGGTTTCAGACAAATGTTTCAACCTCTTTCTGGCGACAGGTTTTAAATTATCAGGTTTAATATCTGTCCAACTCAGGTAATCATCATAACTGGTAAAATATTTATTATGACTTTGAATAATAATCATTGAATTATTCTGTGTATGACTCTTATAAACAGAGGCAATGGGAACAGGCAGATTTTGCTCAGGGGTTAATGTTTCAATAAGCCCTCCATCCAGAGTTAACAGCCAGACCCTATTTTCAGTAGCAATAAACAGATAATCCTCCATCTCAACACCACCTATCAGCCTTAGGGCATCATCAGCCAGCAATTTATTGTCTAAATAAACCTTATGCCCTACCTGTACCAGCTTATGAAAACCTAACTTAAAAAAACTTTGTTGTTCAGGCAGACGAATACCATACCAGTTTAACAACAATGTATTTTTTACATAGTGATTTTTTAATCGCAGTTCCTGAGTATGATTAAGTAAAATACCGGTTATTGATAGTATTATCACCAGTATCAGACTAACAAGACCAGACCAGCGGTGTAATTTTATAAAAGGCAGTAAACGCCCTTTATTTTTATGCTTATGTTTTCTTTTTGACATAATTTAACGGTCTTTTTTATTAGCTCTCTTTTAACCTAAATAAATCAGTTGAAACGTAGCGAGAATGATCAGAGTGCTGAAGATACAAGGATTTACAGGTTATTTTGGCTTTATTCGTAGCCACCCTACGGGTGAAGTCAAAATGTTCTGGAAAGCCTTGTAGATTCAGTGCTATGGACATTCGCAGTAGGTTCAACTGATTTATTTAGGTTTAAGTGCGCTTTTAAAAGCACCTGCTGATGATAAAACAGAGCAAGACGGGCCAGTTTTTTTAATGCTCTGACCGATAAGGTCGCACCGGTAATGCCGTCTATAGACTTATCCAGCTGCAGTTCCGGAGTCAGTGTACGCTGGGAAAACTGATCCAGAAAAAAATCTTCTTTAACCTCCCAGCCTCTAGTTTCTCTAAAGGCCAGCACTTTAACTCGCTGCAGTTTACCCGCATCAATAACCAGACCGACCGTAATGGGTTTGGTTTTGCCAATGGCTTCCAGAATCCAGGCGGTTTTCTGTTGCTTTCGCCAGTAACGGACCCGCAACTGCCGGGGTTTTTCACCCAGAATTTTTACAGCCCCGGCCTTTACATCACCGGTTAGCCAAAGCATTTTAGGTTTTATTGTCGGATCATTAAAAACCTCATCAATAAACGCTGAATTACTTTGATAGACACCTTTTGCATAGGTGTTTACATTTACCAGAACAAATAATGCTCCAGTCATTAAAAACGTTAAAATAATTTTCATAAATCCCTCTGATAAAATCATCAGACTTCCCTGTCTGATGATTTTTCAAATTAAAATGTGTTTTGTTAATGGCCAGGATTAAAACTGATAACCTAAACCCAGATTAAAGCCATCGTACTCATTCTCACCATTGGGGGCACTCTGATTCTGATAATCGGCTTTTAATACAACACCTTCATCAAGCCAGTAATTCAGACCAAAATCCGTTTGTTTATATTTAGAATCACCATTGCCGCCAGCCGTATTATCCCATTCATTATAACGGGCAAATACACCGAGTTTTTCTGTAAACTTATAGGAAGGTTCAATATACCAGCCATCCTGTTTGTCAGCGCCAAGAGCTTTGGCGGCATCACCATCCAGTGACCAGTTGGCATAAAGCGCAATAACTTTAAATTTATCTATAGAATAAACCGCATGGGTTTCATACCCGGTTAAGCTGTCAGAGCTAGCGGTTCTATCCTGATTGTAATCGTCCTGATACATGCCAGTCAGAGACAGTTCCAGACCTGGAATGGCGGTATATTTTATACGACCCGTATAAGCCAGTGAGTCTGCATAAGCATTGGAAACACCCTGACGCCCTTTACGAATTTTGAAGTTTTTTGATTCTTTCAGATACAGTCCAGAAGTCACATAAATATCCGTACTTAAACCATTTTCAAAGTGAGAGCTTAATCCAATACCACCTTCATTCCAGGTTGTCGGTATAATATTGGTTTCTATAACATTACGCTCTGTTCCATAAAAAGTGGTTGGCTCATGGGTTTCATTAAGAATACCAAAGGGCATTAAAATCATACCGGCTTTAGCAGTATGATTATCATTTAAGTCATATTCTATATAAGCCTGCTCAACGGCGACTTCACCATTTTCTCCATCACCGCTGGAGCTGTGTTCAACTTCAAGTTCTGAATAAAACCTCAGGTCATCACTGAATTCATGATCAAGGAACATAACAAAACGGTGGAGATCCAGCTCCTTTTTATCATCAAGCCCTTTGGTCTTATTATCCAGATTGTTATAATGCATTTCACCATAGGCACCTATGGAGGTTTTATTAAACCACTCTGCTGCCTTGCCATAGGTATTTTCAGTTTCTTCAAGAGCTACAGTGGTGGCTTCAATTTTTTCTTCATTTTGCCGGGCAGCCTGCTTTAAACGGGCAATTTCTGCCTTCTGTGCTTCCAGGGTTTTCTGCTGCTGCTGAATAAGCTGCCACATTTCCTCTAATGACGGGGTTTTAGCTGCACTCACCTGAAAACTGACCAGAATAATCGAACTGAATAAAAATAATTTGCGGTATAAATTCAAAACTCTCTCCTTATATTTATTAGAAAGCCAGAATTATAAATGAGAACGCTTCTCATTTGCAATAGCATTATCTTTTATATTTACAGAACTGATCAGTAAAAGAAAACCGGAGTGTTAAGCGATAAACCTGAATTCAGGGAATTTTTTCTAGAATAAGAATGGTTTGAGTGGAAAAATTATTATTAACATAACAGCCAGAATAACATTTTAATGTCTTAACCTGGGCTTTAAAAGGAGCATAGACTTTGCTGTAATCCTTATCCCACTGGACATGTACCAGCCTGTTTTTAGCCTGAGCCAGTTCAGCCTGTGCTTCCCGATATTTGACTTTGGACTGCTGCAGGTCGTAATCAGAGAGTACCGTACGTTCATAAAGCTCTATAGAACGCTCAACCTCTTTCTTAGCTTCACTGGTTTTCAGGCTGGCCATGCGCACATTGGCCTGAGCTTCTTCAAGATTACTGTTAATAAGACGATCATCAAATTCAAATAACAAGTCACCTTTATTGACGGTTTGCCCTTCTGTTACATGGATTTTTTTTATAACACCTGATGATATGGCTGATGATATGGGGAACAGATTAGACTGAGTCTCTGGATAAGCGATGCCTGTGGAAAAGGTAAGTAAAAGCAATAAAATATATTTCAAGAAATAAATGTTCATAAAGACTCCCCTTTCCTCTCATATTAGCCCTCACCCTAACCCTCTCCCGGAGGGAGAGGGAATTAATGGGTGGAGATTATTTATAGTAGTTCATTGAATTGCCGACCAGGGCATCCAGTTTAGCCCAGTTTATGGCCAGTTCAAAAACGGTCTGAGCTTTAAAGAGCTGGGCATCACTGAGTTTAACCATGGCATCCCCCAGATCACTGGTCACCTCGAGCTCGTATAAAGCCCGACTTCTGTCAAGATAGAGATCGCGATAATCTATAGCCAGATCGGGATCATCAAACTGACGTTTTAGATCGCTGATTTTTAACCACAATTCCAGGATCTGCTGTTCAATTTCCTGACGGGTCAACAGACGCTCTGACTCCAGCTGAACCAGCTCACCCATAGAGCGTCTTATTCTGGCATTTTCCTGACCGGCCTGATAAAGAGGCATACTGACTTCAATGCCCGCGCGGTATTTATCCGATGTACCTAACTCTCTGGCATAGTCTGCTGCCTGTAGCTTTGCCTCAATGACCGGATATTTTTCTGCCTGAAAACCCTCAATTTTCAGGCGGGCAGCTTTCAGCTTGTATTCCAGTGCCACGAGACGGGGATTCTGTTCAAATGCCTGTTGATATAATAATTCAACACCCGGCAGTTCCCGCTTGACAGATAAGCTGTGCAGTTGCTCCAGATCCGGGGCTTCCAGTTGCTCGGGAAGATACCCCGGCGTGATCAGTTGAGCCAGCCGCAACCGTGTCAGACGCTGATCACTTTGTGCCTGCATCTGTTCCCTGCGGATTTCACGATATTCATTTTCAGCTTTTAATAGTTCAATATCTGAAATTTTTTTCAATTCAAACTCAGAACGCAGTTTATCCAGCCGAACATAAACAATGGACATGGCCTCCATGGAACGACTGTAAATAATATCTGCCAGCAATACATTAAAATACGCCTGCATAATGGCAACTACTCGTTTTGACAGATAGTCACTGTATAAAGCATTAACTGATGCCAGATTAGCCTTACTGGCATCAATCAAAGAACGGGTCTGGCCAAAGTCATACAGGCGTTTGGAAATATCCAGACTGAGCTTACTGTCATTGGTTTTGGAGGCAGGTACAAGTTTGGAAGGTTCAACATAACGAAGCCGGCCATTAATATAAACATAGATCCCCTCATTGGCATGGGCAATGTCCTGTTCGGCCAGAGCTATCTGCTGTTGTGCTGAAAAGCTCATCATTTCCGGTGAATCAGGCAGTTCTGCCCTGGACAGGGCAAATTCGAGGCTAATGGGTTCGGGTATGGTCTGGGCCTCCAGACTGGATAAAGGAGCAGATACCAGAAACAGCAAACAAATTGTAAAAAAATATCCCCCCCCGGATGATATTTTCAACATAGGTTATTTGATTTTATGATTTCGTTTATAGCGTGAAAATTTTGTGGTTTTATAAGCACCCTCAGACACAAACTGCCCCAGGAGCAGGAATTCCTGCTTACTGCGGGTCCGACCAGTATAACGCATGACCCGTTTTCCGGTCAGGTCAAAAAATGCGATAACCGGTGTCGCTCTTACCCGGTTCTCCTTAAAGGCAAAGTCTTTCTGGGTCATGGTTTTACCCTGAAAATTGGTAATTTCTATATCACCTTCAATATCCACCGCAAAGTTAAGAAAATTCTTTTTATAATATGCCTGAACATCGGGCTGATTCAGGACATTTTTTTTCATCCAGTGACAAAACGGGCATTCATCCATTTCAAAAAAAATAAAAATGCCTTTTTTACCCTGCTCTTTGGCAGTAGCCAACTCTTCAGAAAAATCACCGAAGGTGGTATCAAAAAAATACTCTTCCGGAGGTAGAGTTTTGGCTGCCCAGGCATTCATACCTGACAACATCAATACCAAAACTAATAATACGGGTTTATATAAATTGCTCAAATACATAGAGATAGCCTTAATTATTATTATCGGTTATTTAGATTTTGACTGAGTGTATTTTGTAATAATTTTATTAATACGTCTCTCATCCACCATTCCGGTAATGCGCTTTGCAATATCACCATCTGGACTGATTAAAATCGAAGTCGGCAGCCCCCTGGGCTCCCCAAGTACATCAATAATTTCCTGATTAACACGGGTCACGGGATAGGAAACCAGATAAACCTCTATAAACTTTTTCAGTTTTTCATCCTTTAAGCCCGGTTCGTAATTAACCCCAATAACCACCGCATCATCATGTTCCAGATGGTAATCGGAGAGATCCGGAATTTCATGGCGGCAAGGGGGACACCAGGTGGCCCAGAAATTAACCAGTACCCATTTTCCTCGGTAATCAGACAAACTGTGTTGTTTACCTTCCAGATCGGTAAAATTAAAATTCACCGCATTAACCGGGAGGCTGAAAAAAATAATACTCAGAAACAGAGCATTAATAAAAAAACGTTTTAGCATTGAAATTCTCTGGTTTTATTGCCCATGCTCATACAGGGAAAATACCGTTTTTAAGGGTTGGTCTAATTCCTGAGCCAGGGTATTATTTGTTTGACTAATAATACTTGATAAAGGTTCATCTGTAACATTTTTTGGCAGTGAATAAGGCATTTTATAATACAGATCCCACAGGGTAATATTATCCAGGTCCCGGGTTAATGCCCAGTTATTGTCTTCCGTTCTGTGAATCCATTGCTGGCTTTCCAGTTCATTGATAATAACATCAAGATTACGTTCAAAATGCAGGACTGGTTCAGCGTATAATTGCTGTTCAGTAACGGTTCTGCCCTGTTTAGCAGCCAGATATAGCAAGCGAAGAATATGAAACACCGAAATAAAACTGTGATGTGACAGGTGCTGTTTAGAGAGTGAAAAGTCAAACAGCGCCATACAGCGGGTAGTCATGGCACCGAGCAGTGTCACCAGCCAGGAAATGTAAATCCAGATCAAAAATATGGGTAAAGTTGAAAGTGCTCCGTATAAACTGCTGTAGGTCTGGTTGTTTGAAATGTAAAACGCAAAACCTTTTTTCGACAGTTCAAATAACAACGTTGCAGTTATACCACCCACCAGTGCATGATAAAAGTTAACCCGGGTATTGGGGATGATCAGGTAAATCAGGGTAAACGCCAGCAAGGTCAGCAGTACCGGAATCATTGCCAGGATTTCTGCCTGCAGTCCAACCAGGTCGGCAGCATTGGTCAACAGCGGCAATGATGTTATATAAGAGGTTATCATCAGGCTGATACCAATTAGCAAAGGACCCAGAGTCAGGGTCGCCCAGTAAATCAGAAAAGTACGTAGCAGATTTTTACTGCGTTTTGTTGCCCAAATGCGGTTTAAGGAACGATCTATTTGCCACATCAGCATCAGGGCAATAATAAACAGGCTGAGTAATCCAAACAGGGTCAGTCTGGATGCCTTACCCACAAACTCATGGAGGTATTGTTCTATGACTTCTCCAGATGAAGGTACAAAATTTTCAAAAACAAAACGCTGAACTTCAGCAAACAGTTTATCGAATACATCAAAAGATGAAAAACCGGCAAATACCACGGCCATCAGTGGAACCAGGGATAACAGGGATGTATAGCTTAAGGAAGCTGCTGTTTCGGTACAGCGCTGCTGATTAAAACGCTGCAGCACAAACCAGTAAAATTGCAGCAAACGATTAAAATAATTCATAAACGATCAAAACAGGTCATTAACAATTAAAAAGTCATTAACAATTAAAAAGTCATTAACAATTAAAAAAATCATAATGAAAAGACCGGACATTTTTAGACAAATGGATTCAAAATAAACTATACAGATGATTTAGCTATTGTTTTATGATCAAAAAAAGGGAGCAAAGGCTCCCTTTTTATCAAAAGTAACAGAATTAAATCAGGATTTACTAAAACGCTCTTTAACCGCTTTGTCCTGCTCAATACTTTGCTTTTTAGCCATTTCAGATTGGTCCAGGGCTTTATCAGCCAGAGAACGGGCTTTTTTAACATCACCTGCAGCCAGAGCTTTTTCTGCCTGTTTTATGATTTTGCCGGTATCTCTCCAGGCATAATTACCTTCAACCGCTGTTTTAAGCGCAGCTTTTGCTTCTGCAATAAGCGCTGCCGCTTCCTGTTGTGAATTACTGGCTGTATTAGTTGATGTATTGGAACAACCCACTGTAATACCCAGTGCTAAAGTAACCACCCCCAGAAACTTAGCATAGTTTTTAAATTTCATTCTTCTTATGACTCCTGATTTATATTGATTCGGTCGGTATTGTTTATTAAGCTATGATGCTTTCACCCAGAAAAATTTCAGGATGAAACGTTTATCCGTTATTTATGCCATTAAACACTCACTTAATTAGAACTAATTAATAAGAGCTAATGAAATAAACACAGATAATATTTCAATGACCTTAAAACAAAAGGTATCATTGACCAGTTACAGTGTCAAGATAACAGTTAGCATTTAAGCCTGAATAAACATAAAACAATGTACTAATATAGTCTTTTTTAAGGGAGTTTTGATGTTTTAATCAGCATTTATCATATTTTTTATATTTTTCCCCTTAAAATTAAATAAAAACCCTATAAAACCAAAGTTTTTATAAAAGCTTTTATGAGAAGTTTTATAACAACTTTTTGATATTTTTTTGAGAGCTTTTTTATTATGTCACATATTTTGATCCTGTTTTATTCACGTCATGGCGCCACGACTGAAATGGCCCGCTTGATTGCCCGCGGTGTCGAAAAGGTACCTGGTATGTCCGCCCTGCTCAGAACCGTTCCTGAAGTTTCTACGGTCTGTGAAGCAACCCAGGACAGCATACCCGACAGTGGTGCTCCTTACATCGATAACGATGATCTGGCTGACTGCTCAGGACTGATCCTGGGCAGCCCTACCCGCTTTGGTAATATGGCCGCTCCGATGAAGTATTTTATTGATTCAACTTCAACAAACTGGATGTCAGGCCACCTGACCGGCAAGCCCGCAGCAGTGTTTACCTCAACTTCCAGTCTGCACGGAGGTCAGGAAGCCACCCTGTTATCCATGATGCTCCCGCTGCTCCATCACGGTATGATCCTGGTGGGAACACCCTATAGTGAAACCGAACTGATTGCCACCAGAACCGGCGGCACGCCTTATGGACCCAGCCATCTGGCTGGCAAGGACAATAACCTGCCTGTCAGCAGAGATGAAAAAAACCTGTGTATTGCCACAGGTCAGCGGGTGGCAGAAATTGCAAAAAAACTGGAAGTGGATTAAAAAAAGGCCCGAAATGAATTCTGAAAAACAGAAAAAACTGATCTTATACCAGAATATTGCATTAACTGGCTATTTTTCACTGTTTTTGATTTTAATGCTGAATATTATCTGGCTTATTCCCTCCGCTCATTTTCCTGTGGCACTGGTATTACTGGTTATAGTAACACCGTTATTGTTTCCCATGCGTGGTCTGCTCAATAATAATACCTACACTTTCCAGTGGGCCAGTTTTCTGTCCCTCGCCTATTTTGCCCATGGGATTACAGAGATCAGCGCCCATCCTGATGTCTGGTATGCGGGGCTGCTGGAAACTCTGGCCTCGGTGCTGATGTATCTGGGCTGTGTACTGTATGCCAGGGTATTTAAACAGGAGAAGAAACAGCAGCTTAAAGAACAAAATAAATGAAACGAAAAGATACCGTTTGTCCTAAATAAAACCTTTAATAAACGGTATGGTTAGCTTTCGTTGTTCTGCAAGGCTGGCATAATCCAGTTTATCCAGCAGAGCCATTAACTGATGCATACTGCGGCTGCTGTGCTTTAGAATATAAGCCGTTACTTCTTCATTCATACTTAAGCCCCGTTGAGATGCCCTTTGCTGAAGAGCCTCCGCCTTACCCTTATCATCCAGCGGCTTAAGCTGGTAAGTCAGCCCCCAGCTCAGGCGGGAACGTAAATCCGGCAATTGAATGGTTAAATTAACAGCACTGTTTGAAGCGGCCAGAACCAGCCGGCTGCCGCTGTCACGCATACGGTTAAATAAATGAAACAGCGCTTCTTCCCACTGAGTATTCCCACACAGGGTATCCAGTTCATCCAGACACACAAGATCCATTACTTCGAGTCCGTCCAGCATTTGTGGTGTTAAGTCCTGATTATCCGCCAGTGGAATATAAAAAGCCGTCTTGTTCCGTTCCAGATAATGCTGAGTTACGGCCTGCAACAGGTGGCTTTTACCCGCTCCGGTTTCTCCCCACAGATAAATAAGCTGCTCGGAGTCATCCTGCAGCGAGTGCAACAACTGCTGGTTATCAGCGGCTATAAAACTCTCAAAAACGGCGTATTCAGGAGCCTGAAAGGACAGGGGCAGTTGGGTATTCATAAGCCGGTTAGAAAAACTCCTGGGTGATATTATTGATTAAGGCGGGTATTATATCGCAATTATGCAGTCAGACCCTATTACCGATATTCCACTACAGGCACTTGATACCCGCTTATTTAAAAACAGGCCGGCACTTTCTGTATCCGTATTAAGAACTGATAAAACCGATCCCTTAATTTCCGGAAACAAGTGGTTTAAATTAAAATACAACCTTGAGGATGCACAACAACACGGCTGCGACACACTGCTGAGTTTTGGCGGCCCCTACTCCAACCATCTGCATGCCCTGGCCGGAGCAGGAAAGAAATACCATTTTAAAACCATTGGCATTATCCGGGGTGAGGCACACTATCCACTCAATCCAACCCTGACCGATCTTAAAGCACTGGGCATGCAGCTGTATTATATAAACCGCCAGGATTACCGTAAAAAACATGAACCTGAGTTTATCCGGCAGTTACTGGCAAGACTGCAGACAGAACACTATCTGAGTAAACAGGAATCTGTCTATGTAATACCGGAGGGCGGTACTAATACTCCGGCTATCAGGGGCGCGGCTGAAATAGCCGAACTGATCCCGGATAATACCAACTATATCTGTGTAGCCTGCGGTACCGGCGGTACCATAGCCGGGATTATTCACGGACTTAATAATAAAGAGTCTCGTACTAAGGTTTTGGGGTTTCCAGCTTTAAAAGGTGCTCAGTTTCTTGAACAGGATATTAACAGACTCCTGACATCAGCTTCATACAGACCACAGTCCTATCAGGATACTCCCCCCTGGAAACTGATTTATGATTATCATTTTGGCGGGTTTGGTAAAATGACACCTGAGCTGGCCCGTTTTATAATTGAATTTGAGCAAAAACATTCAATACCGCTGGATCCTGTGTACACAGGGAAAATGATGTATGGTATTGTAGAACTGATTAATAATAACTATTTCCCACTGCACAGCCGGATTTTGATCATTCACTCCGGCGGCCTACAGGGCCGCAGAGGCATGGCTGCCAGGATAAAACAGCTCTCTGAATATCAGGAAAAAAATATACCGTGACTTGCGGGCACTGGCGGAACGTCAATTAATACTACTAACGAGATAATCAATTATTCATGGAACTTACCAATACAATTTTGCGGCTCTTCCCTAAATTAAACGAAGCCGTCAGCAAAGATGGCATCAATATACTTAAACACTCTCAGCAAATTACTATCCCGGAAGGCACGACTATTTTTCACCAGGGTGATCAGTGTTTAAACTATCTGCTGGTTATTGCCGGTTCCGTTAAAGTGTTTACCCGTGCTGAAAACGGCCGGGAAATTGTGCTTTACCATATCAGCAGCGGCGGTTCCTGTGTATTAACCACATCCTGCCTTATTTCATCTGAAGATTATCCCGCTGAAGGCGTCACCGAAACCGATGTCGTGGCACTGGCCATCCCTAAACCGATATTTGAACAGTATATGGGTGAATCCAAAGCCTTTCGCAAACAGGTGTTTCACTCCTATGGTGATCGTCTGATTAAATTAATTACCCTGGTAGAAGAAATCAGCTTCGCCAAGCTGGATATACGCCTGGCCAAGTATCTGCTGGAAAACGGTTCTGTTAATACACCCATACGTACTACTCACCAGGCTCTGGCCACTGAACTGGGATCGGCGCGTGAAGTGATCAGCCGTCAGCTGAAAGAGTTCGAAAATAAAGGCTGGGTATTACTCAGCCGGGGTAAAATTGAAATTACCAATCATGACGCCCTGGCTAACCTGCTGGTACATTAAGGTTTACAACACTTTCAATATTTCTCTAATTGCACTTCATAAGTAGGTACTTAAGAAAAATATCGTTAAATTTCATATACATATCTGTTGGCTTCATCATATATCAATATAAAATGCTGGCTCTAATGCGTATTGTAAAATACCAGACTTCCTGTCACGTTCAGGATGCGAGCGCCTGGCATTTTCTTTTAAAAACTCACAAGCT
>JALTKC010000379.1 GCA_027076245.1 Gammaproteobacteria bacterium | reverse complement strand
AGCTTTATTCTGAAGAACGTACAATAGAATTTGATATTGCCGGAAAAATCCACTCTTTTACAGTAGCCTCTCTGCCCGAAATTATTCAGGCGTTTAAAACTTATACTCATTCAGAACTCAATCTGATTGCTATTGAAAATATCAATGGCGTGAACCGTTTTCGATTTGCCATAAATGGTAAAAACACGTTATCTGAGAGTCAGATAGAAAATCAGTTAAGTGAACTAAAATCATTATTAAAAGAACATAAAGCGGAAAATATCATCTACAATTTTAATACCACGGTAACAGGAGACATCAAGCAGTTAAATCAGGGAGCTGTAATTAATACACGCTCAACTATATCAATGGATGGAGAACAGAATATGGCAAACTTTTCAAATAATATAACTAACAACGGGCAGATGACTGTCAACCAGGCTGATACAATTAATAATACCAGCTATCAGGATATCTCTATAAATAAAGCCCATGCACAGGATTTTATGGATGTTCTGGAAACAAAAGCGCCTGAAAAGGCAGGGTTTACAGCAGATATAAAACAGGAAATCAAATCAGCCTTAACTGCTCTGATTAAAGAAGAAACCCGTGTACTCACGGGTAAAGCATATAAGATGATAAAGGAGTTTTTTCCTTCCTACATTAAAGTATTACTGCCTTAGCACCTTACCCGAAATATTGAATGTATTTGGTCTGCTATAATAGTTTTCTTTTTACCAGAGCGGTCAGAAGTAAAAAGTGAGTCAGTAACATAAGGATTGAAAACACGACCAGTGCTTCTGCCATGGTTATGCCAAATAATAATTCGGGGGTGTAACCGCAGGGTTCCATGACTTCAAATACAGTGGGCCACCACTTATCGAGGGCAAACCAGTTGGGCAGGCTGGAGTCCATGGAGCATGAGCCTTCAAGGATCAATGGGGTCAGATAAAATGAAATTTTTTTCAACTCATCTGACCCGACAGATCCACTTTGCACAATCGCATATTCATTGAGAAGCAGAGGTTAATATGTCAGGAATCCGTAGATTTTTTCGTATCATCTTTTCGTTATGGTGCTATGCTGGCTGGTTACTTTTACTACGATTTCATATTCTGCATCCGACTGAACACCCTGCACAACGACTAAGCCGGATGCTCGAGAAGCTGGGAACGACCTATATCAAACTGGGACAGGCCATCGGCCTACACCGTGAT
The DNA here is from genome assembly GCA_027076245.1 of Gammaproteobacteria bacterium. GTDB lineage: Bacteria > Pseudomonadota > Gammaproteobacteria > GRL18 > GRL18 > JANELJ01. The sequence goes on along the minus strand of JALTKC010000379.1, from coordinate 2,652 downwards.
CTCCTACCAGATGAATATATCAAAGCATTGGAAGGGCTGCAGGATCGGGTTGCCCCATTCCCGGGGGAACAGGCCGTTCAGGAGATAACATCCGCCCTTGGGGCACCACCTGATGAGTTGTTCGCCCAATTCGATATCGAGCCCATGGCATCGGCATCGATCGCTCAGGTACATCATGCACGCCTCAATGATGGTACCAAAGTCATTGTTAAGGTACGTCGTCCCAATATCAGGCGTCAGGTGTCTCAGGACATTGCCCTGTTGCGCTTCGCTGTACGTATTGTCCTGTTTATATTACCTTTCCTGCGCCGCTACCAGCCCCTTGACATCATTGCCGAAGCCGAAGAGAGTCTGCAACAGGAACTGGATTTTTGCCTGGAGGCACGTTCTACCCAGCGCTTTCGGGAAGCCTTCGGTGACTGGTCAACAATAAACATTCCTGCCGTCTACGAAGAATTATCGACTGATTCCATACTGGTACAGGAATGCAGCAGTGGCCGCCGAGTTGATGATCCTGAAATAGCGGATGATGGTCCACGCCTGGCAAAGAATTTTATCAAAGCTTATTTGCATCAGTTCTTTGTACTTGGCCTGTTTCATGGCGATCCTCACCCTGGTAATCTTTTCATCATGGAAGACGGACGTATCTGCTTTCATGATTTTGGTCTGACGGGATTCATGGATCGTGAAACGCGACGCAATCTGGCTGCATTCATGCAAGCATTTGTGCGCCAGGATCCTGACTGGCTACTCGATGCCTATCTGGACATGGGGATCCTGTCAAACGATCTGGATGTTGCAACCTACCGGGCAGGGCTGGAAAAACTACTTGATGACTATGCCCGTCTACCTCTCAAGGACTGGTCTTTTGCCCTGGCCTTTGTACGCATTATACGCATGGGTCAGGGGCGTGATGTCCGCTTTCCCCGTAACCTGCTGATATTGATGCGTACTCTGTTTCTCATGGAAACCACGGTTCGCAGCCTCGACCCTGAGTTCAATCTGCTCGATGGTCTGGCCGGTCAGGCTGAGCCCATTGCCAGGGTTGCGTTCAGGGAACGCATGGAGGCTGGCAAGGCCCGTCTTGGCTATGAGGCCGGCATCATAGTACAGGATCTGCCCGACTCGGTCGGAAAATGGCTGCGCCGAGTGCGCAAACAGGGGTTGGAAATCCGTCTTCGGCACCACGGCCTGACCGATCTGGAGCAACATCTCGACCGTAGCAGCAACCGGCTGGCCCTGGCTCTGGTGACACTGGGTCTGTATATTGCCAGCGCTCTTCTGATGCCGATAGAGGTAAAGGCACATTTCTGGGGAATACCGCTACCGGCCGCCATCGGTTTTGGTCTGGCACTGTGGTTCACCCTGCGCCTTGCGGTGGGTATTTCCCGCTCAGGGAGACTCTGACAGAATGTTTAAAAAGGCAATCCAGACAAATTTTACTGTGTATTTTATAAGAGTGTGTCTTACAAGCCACCCATAATACGAATATTACAGGCCACCTATTGTTCCGGTCCGATAAATGAATAAAAAAACCTTTGGAGAATCCCTTAACAGTATCCATCCAGGTTTGTTCATCCAGTTGAAATTTTCGCAATATACCGGGTGTTGTGTTCTTGATATAGCCTTGTTATCTTCCCGAACTATTCGGTCAGTCCAGTCAGTTAATTCCAGATAATCTGCAAGTGTAAAGGCAACATCATTTTCTTTAAGTGAACTACCGATAAAGGCTGAGAGTTTAATGGTTGGGGTTGGCAGTTATGGCGTTGCTTAGAAAGTTCTTATTTTATGGATGTCCTTTAATATTTTTAGTCTGACTGATCTGGAGCAACATCTCGACCGTAGTAGCAACCGGCTGGCCCTGGCTCTGGTGACACTGGGCCTGTATATTGCCAACGCTCTTCTGATGCAGGTAGAGGTAAAGGCCCATCTCTGGGGAATACCACTACCGACCGCCATCGGTTTTGGTCTAGCACTGTGGTTCACCCTGCACCTTGCGGTGGGTATTTCCCGCTCAAGGAGGCTCTGACCAAAATGTTTAAAAAGGCAATCCAGAAAAGTTTTACAGTGTGTTTTATAAGAGTATGTCTTACAAGCCAACCATAATACGAATATTTTATGGATGTCCTTTAAAAAATACCCTTCTTTAATACTTTTTGACTAATTTTTATGTTCCCAGATATACCAATTAGGAGCAACCCAAACCCAAAAACCTGCTTTGCCGTGTTGACCGCACCAATCTCCACCTTTCCAATACCCATAATCTTTATAATCACCGTATTTTACATGGTCTTTAGGACAATGAAGTTTTTGCAATAAATATGAATATTTTCCATATGCAGATATATCTTCACTAGCAATGGTATTGGTTGAAAAAAAGCTAAAACTCATCATCAGTAAGCCTAATAAAACTCTTAATTTAAATTTTTTCATGCTGTACTCCAAAATGTTTTAGGGTGTTGGTAGTAATAAACTTTAGAAAATTATTACTTTCCAATACTCTTGTTGATTGTTGACATTTATTTAAATAATGCTGTTTTAAATCATCCTGAAAGTCACATCCAAGTTACAGTTCGAGTTCAATTTAAAAAACCTTGATTGAACATACTATATCTCAAATGTACTTATGGATAATTTACCTCTATATAGCAC
>JALTKC010000378.1 GCA_027076245.1 Gammaproteobacteria bacterium | reverse complement strand
CTTCTGTGCCGGAGACTGCATAGAGTGATTATCTGTCATAGCGTTTTTATGTGTTATCATTAATTTACCGTATATTTACCATTATAGTCACTGTATTAACAATTAGACAATCCATTTGTCCAAATGTGCCAGTTATACTTCACACTTATAATAAACATTGAGATTCATGCATGAAATTTAAAGCCTTAAACCCTGTTCTGACCTTTTTGCTGTCCCTGCTTATACTGTTTTCCTCTTCCGTATCCATGGCATCTGTTTCTGATGATATTAAACAGCTGGTGCAAAATCCTGTTAAAGGTGAACTGACAGTTTCCGGCATTAAGCTGGGCGTACCTGAAATTGTCCGTAATTTTTACCAGTATAATGACTATCAGCCAACCTGGAATGACAAAAGTAAAATTAAAGTCTTATTAAAGCATATTCATGACAGTTATAAACTGGGACTCTCTCCGGAAGATTATCTGCAAAATGAACTTAAAAGCCGACTGGATACGATGTTCAAATCAGACCGGGAAAAAGCGGAACTGGACATACTTCTGACCGACGCCCTGGTCAGACTGGCTTACCATTTAAAATTCGGCAAGGTCGTGCCGTCCACACTGGATCCGAACTGGAATGTCAGACGGGCATTTACTTCTGCCGATCAGGTGGCCAAACTGCATTATGCTTTGCGTTCCAGTGACAAACTGCAGCAGCAGCTGACAAAACTCAGCAATATAGGGCCTTTTTACCAGGGACTGATCGATGCTCTGGCCCGTTATCGTGCCATAGAAGCTCAGGGTGGATGGCAACCCATACCGGCCGGCCAGACCATTAAACCCGGTATGTCCGATCCCAGAATGCCGCTGATCATCGCCCGTCTGAAAACAGTCGGCGATTTAAAAACCGATAATTCCAGTGACGATAATACACTTTATACCCCTGAAATCGAAAATGCCGTTAAATCTTTTCAACATCGTCATGGTCTGGAAGATGATGGGGTTATCGGCAAGGGTACCCTGGAACAGATGAACATTCCTGTTACCCAGCGCATCAAACAGATCCTGGCTAACCTGGATCGGATTCGCTGGGTTAATGATAATCTGGGTGATGAATTTGTAGTGGTTAATATTGCCGGTTTCCAGGTTTACTATGCCAAAGATAATAAAATCTTCTGGCATTCAAAAGCACAGGTCGGAACCAGTTATCGAAGAACTCCGGTGTTTCGTGATGAAATTACCTATGTCGAATTTAACCCAACCTGGACCGTGCCGCCCACTATTCTGCGCAAGGATGTTTTACCAAAACTGAAAAAAGACCGTGGTTATTTAAAGCAAAAGAATATGCGCATTATTGACCGCAACGGTAAAACCATTGATCCCAACAGCATCAACTGGGCCACGGTCACTGCCCGAACCTTTCCCTATATGATCCGTCAGGATCCGGGGCCGGATAATGCCCTTGGACGGGTTAAAATTATGTTTCCAAACAAGCATATGGTGTATCTACACGATACCCCCAGCAAAAGTAAATTTAACCGTGCTGAACGCGCCTTCAGCTCCGGTTGTGTCCGGGTACAGAAACCCTTTGAACTGGTGGAATTATTATTAAAAGACCCGAAAAAATGGAACCAGGAGAGCTTTAAAAAAATTCTCGACAGCAAAAAAACCCAGCGGGTCAATCTGAAACAACCGGTACCGGTACTGCTGCTGTATTTTACTGCCCGCATGGGTGAACAGGATCAGGTGTATTTCTTCAGAGATGTCTATAAACGGGATGAGAAAGTGATTAAGGCCCTTGAACAGCCGTTTAAGTTTGTACAACCGCTCAGCAAATCCGGCAGCTGACAATATCCCGCTCCTGGAAGCGCGGGCAATCCTGCCCGCATAAATTACAAACCATTTTAAAAATGTATCTGAGAAATTTACCGATAGTACTCACATCCATTCCATATTCATAATAATTTATCTCACGTTCTGATTACGGCCCTGTTCTTTCGCTTCATAAAGCTTTTTATCCGCCCGTTTTAAGACATCAGAAAAGGATTCATTTTCTCCAGCCTCAGCACAGCCGCTGCTGAGAGTAATATGAATATCTTTGCTGGTAATGCGCTCGTCATGGACTGCTCTCAGTATTTTATCCGCAATATGACAGGCAGTTTTAACATTGCTGTCCGGTAAGAACAGTAAGAATTCCTCACCGCCCCAGCGGGAAGCAATATCAGACTTGCGCAGCATATTACTGATCAAATGACCGATTTTCTCAATCACTTCATCACCCACATCATGGCCATAGGTATCATTAACATTTTTAAAATAATCGATGTCCATAATAACCACAGACCAGCCATTGTGATGGCGTTTACAGTAATTAATGGGCTGTTTAATGGCCTCATACAGGCCGCGGCGGTTCAATAATCCCGTTAAGGGATCCACCCTGCTCAGTTCAAGTACATGCTTGTGCGATTCCTGTAACTTGATAAGCACAAAGGCCAGTATCAGGGTAATAATTAAGATAAGCCAGACTGGAAGTGATTTTATTATTGCAGCCCAGGTAAGTTTATTTTTAGCAAAGGTATGTACCAGCCATAATTGCCCATCAGCAACTTCTGTTATCAGCCAGTATTTACCCTGAAAATCAATAATACTCTGATCATCTCCCGGCCTGTCAGGCAGCTGGATTTTTGTCCCTATTTTAAAATCATCCACTTTCCCCACCAGGGAGCTGGATTCATCCACCAGCAGATATTCTCCCAGCGGTGAATTAAATTCAGAGGTCAGTAAACTGCGCAAAAATTCCAGCCCCAGGTCAAGAGAAATAACCCCACTGAACTGATTATCCAGTATAACCGGTGATGAAATGGTTATCATTAAGCCCTGGCCTGCCGCATCATCATAAAGCCGGGTAATGATCTGATGATGTTCCGGATTATGCCCCGGTTCTGCTTCTCGCCAGAAGTTACGCTGGTAATCCGCTTCCTTAAAAAGATAGTCCTTTGGACTGAGAGCCGGTGCCACAAAAATAAACTGATTGATCGAGGTATAATAGACCCAGGTAATTTCCGGAAGCGATTTAACAATACTATTAAAACGACTGCTGAGTTTTAAAATCGTATTGATTTCCTTGCCATAATATTTCTGAGCATTGCCAGCACTGCCCAGACCAGACAGAGACACTTCCAGGCTGGTGGCCGGATCAGTACTTAATATATAATGGTTTTTATCGAAATCTTTTAACTGATAGTGAGCAGGGAGAGCAGTGCAGTCACTGTCCTCAAGCTGATATAAATATTCAATATCCTGCTTAAAACTGTTTACATTCGAACCCAGTAAATTAAGATAGGTTTTAATCAGCCGGGTTCGGTTATTAAAATCAAGCTGCACTTCGTTCTGAATGGTCTGACGAAAATACTGATAGGCCAGAACCGCCAGAATAACGGTAAAAAAAATAGTAATAACAACCTTGATGAGTTTACTGGTCTGATTCATTAAATCCATTCACAATTAAAATATTATTATTTAGCATGCATCCATCTAAGAAAAACAGCTGGACGCAGACCTTTTATTGCATAAGGGATCAACACCATGTTCTGCGGCACATACTGCCATCGAATACAATGCAGCCATGATAAAAGAAAAAATGAAAGTTCTAAAAGTCATTCTGGTTAGCATTTTTATTCCTTTCAGGGGGGACATAAGTTTCATCTGGCAATAAAAATCACAAAAAAACCTTATGATTTATAATTTTTTTCTAGATTTATTATAGTTTAAAATAGCAATTATGCTAAAAATAAGAATCAGGATGTAGGATTTGTATGATAAATTAAACAATCTTTTTAATTTATTTTTTTTATCCTGCACGAATAAACTATACTTATAAAT
>JALTKC010000377.1 GCA_027076245.1 Gammaproteobacteria bacterium | reverse complement strand
GGGTGACAAGGTGCATTTTAAACTGGCAGCTAAAGGAGGTGGTTCTGAAAACAAGACCCGTTTTGCGGCACTTAACCCCAGTGCCGATCTGGTACAGTGGATTATTGACAGTGTTGAAGGCATGGGTGCCGGCTGGTGCCCGCCGGGTATCCTGGGTGTAGGTATCGGCGGTACACCGGAAAAAGCCATGTTACTGGCCAAGGAATCCCTGCTCGAACCGGTCAACTTTCATGAACTGCAAAGTAAAGCCGGGCAGGGTCAGACCTTAAGCCGGGCTGAAGAACTGCGCCTGGAACTTTACGATAAAATCAATGCGCTGGGTATTGGTGCCCAGGGACTGGGAGGGCTGACCACGGTAGTGGATGTTAAGGTACTGGATTATCCCACCCATGCCGCCTCTTTGCCGGTGGCGATTATTCCCAACTGCGCAGCCACCCGCCATACCCACTTTACCCTGGACGGTTCAGGTCCGGCGGTATTAACCCCGCCGGCATTATCTGACTGGCCTGATGTCACCTGGAGTGCTGCCCCTCAGGCACGAAGGATTAATCTGGATAATATCACTCACGCAGAGGTTCAGAGCTGGAAGGCCGGTGACCAGCTTTTACTCAGCGGTAAACTACTGACCGGTCGTGATGCCGCCCATAAACGTATTGTTGAAACCCTGGCTAAAGGTGAGCCGCTTCCTGATGGGGTCGATTTTAGCAACCGTTTTATTTACTATGTCGGCCCGGTCGATGCCGTCAGAAATGAATCCGTCGGCCCGGCCGGACCGACCACCTCCACCCGTATGGACAAATACACAGAAGCCATGCTGGCAAAAACCGGCCTGATCGGCATGGTCGGCAAGGCTGAACGCGGCCCTGCAGCTATAGAGTCCATTAAACAGCATAAAGCGGTGTATTTAATTGCGGTCGGCGGTGCGGCCTATCTTATTGCTCAGGCCATTAAAAAAGCCACGGTACTGGCTTATGAGGAACTGGGTATGGAGGCTATTTATGAGTTTGAGGTGGAAGATATGCCAGTAACGGTGGCGGTGGACAGCAGCGGGGATTCTGTGCATCAAAGCGGGCCGAAAAAATGGGCGAAGCTTATACACAAGAAGTGAGAGATTTATTGTTTTAGGGGGCGTATGCATTCCCACGCGGGAGCGTGGGAACCCATAGGTTTACTTGTTGCGCAGAATTTTCAAAGTGGCCTGACCAATACCCTTTAAGGCCAGCAGTTCCTTATCACTGGCTTTGTCAATAGCGGCTTTGGAGTCAAAACCGGCTTCCGTCAGCACTTTAACAAAGTTGGCCTTTAAACCCGGATAAGCATCCTGCAAACTGTCCGCGCTGGCTTTTTCTGGTTCTGGTTCTGGTTCTGGTTCTGGTTCTGGTTCTGGTTCTGGTTCTGGTTCTGGTTCTGGTTCTGGAACAGTATCTTTTTGAGCTTCTTCTTTGGCAACCGTTTCCGCTGCAGGTTTTTCAGCAGCAGGCTTATCTGTTTCAGGTTCTGTTTTTTCCGGCTCACTTTTTTCCGGCTCACTCTTTACCGGCTCACTCTTTACCGGCTCACTCTTTACCGGCTCACTCTTTACCGGCTCACTCTTTACCGGCTCATTTTTTACCGGTTCTTCCGTTACCGGTTTAGCCGGCTCTGCTGTATGAGGCGTTGCCGAAGGTGCAGGCGAACGGGTTACACTGAAGGCATTATTCGATGATACCGGTTTATCTTCTTCAATGCCGAGTAACTTAAGAAACTTATCAAACCAACTGGTAGCCATAATATATCCCTGTATAATTTCCAGAATTAATCACTAATCTTACCCCACTGCTGAACAGAATCCTTGACGGACGTCAATAAACATTATAACTATCCGCAGTAATTTCACTTGGCAGACCTTTTATACCGAAAAAACGTCTTGATTTAAAATAATGCGTTTACAGATTATGTTTACTAATATTAAGCCATGAGCTTTAAAGACAAACCCGGACGGGAGCAGATCCGCACTCTGACCCGCAGCAGTTTTTTTCTGCTTTTTATTCTAGCACCGTTTCTGGATATTTTCCGTATGGATCTGACGCTGGGCCACTTTATTATTTTCGGCCAGCCCTGGACATTAGGACTGGACAGTTTTCAGCAGGGTCAGGGGGATGCCGCCAGTGCCGCCATTACCCTGCTGACTCACGCCTTTATTCCAGTGTTAGGCTTTATTATTATTGTCGGCCTGATCATCTGGCGCATGGGGCGCATTTACTGCGGCTGGCTGTGCCCGCATTTTTCCGTAGTGGAAATGTTTAATGACATGATGCTCAAATACCTGAATCGCGTCACCCTGTGGGAAAAAGCCTCTAAAAAAACCCGTAATGCTCTGCCCTGGCTGCTGGTGTTTTTTTCCTGTGCACTTATGGCCTTTGTCTGGGCGTTTAGCCTGCTCAGTTATTTGCTGCCACCAAAAGAACTGATCCCGGACTTGCTTAACGGCCAGCTTAACCCCGGCCCTACCCGTTTTTTAATTGTCGCCACCACGATATTTACCATCGATTTTTTCTTTGCCCGGCATCTGTTCTGTAAATTCGGCTGCGCTGTCGGTGTGTTTCAAAGCTTAATCTGGATGGCCAACAGCAAGGCCATGGTGGTCAGCTTTGATAAACCCCGCGCTTATCTGTGTCAGTACTGTGACCGTGAATGTGATAAAGCCTGCCCCATGCGCCTGCATACCCGCAGCATTAAACGCGCCAAGTTTACCTGTACCCAGTGCGGCCAGTGCCTGAATGCCTGTGATAAAGTTCAACAGAAAAATTCCGGAATACTTAACGACCACCATGTAAATAAGCATACCGTAAACAAAAGAGTCATTAACTGGGTTACTGGTGAAAAAGCTAAAGCTGTAGATCGCAATGCACCGGCCTTTGAACTTAAAAAAATTAATAAACAGAAATAAACTCTATTTCAATTTTTTTCTCATTTATAATTTTTTCCCGTCTATAATTAATGCATATCCTGAAAAATAAAAATAAGAAGCCAGTCTATGTCCGTTCGTCAGTTATTTTTTATTTTCTCAATCAGTGCCATACCCTTTACCTGGTTAGTGGCACAAACCTGGGATGATGCTTATGCATTATTATGGGTATTTATACCGATGATTATAGTGGGGCTGTATGACATCACTCAGCGACAGCATACTATTTTAAGACTGTACCCTGTAATTGGTCATTTTCGTTTTCTATTTGAGTCCATACGTCCTGAAATACAGCAGTATTTTGTTGAGTCCAATACCAACGGCATGCCCATCAACCGGGAATTTCGTGCCCTGATTTACCAACGTGCCAAAGGTCAGCGGGATACCCGGCCATTCGGTACCGTATTTGACGTTTACCGCAATGGTTATGAATGGGTAAATCATTCACTCGCACCTAAAAAAATCAGCAATAACAATCCACATATCCGCTTTGGCGGCAAGGACTGCAGCGAACCTTATTATGCATCCCCGTTAAATATTTCCGCCATGAGTTATGGTGCCTTAAGTAAAAATGCTATTCTGGCCCTGAACAAGGGTGCAAAAACCGGCGGTTTTTACCACAATACCGGTGAAGGCGGTCTTAGTCCCTATCATCTTGAATATGGTGCTGATATTGTCTGGCAGATCGGTACGGCCTATTTTGGCTGTCGTAATGAACAGGGCGGCTTTGATGCCGATCAGTTTGCTGAAAAAGCCCGGCATGATAGTGTCAAAATGATAGAAATAAAGTTATCACAGGGTGCCAAACCAGGTCATGGAGGTATTTTGCCTGCCGTTAAGCTTACCCCGGAGATTGCCGCTATCCGTCAGGTTCCTCTGGGCCATGATGTCATTTCCCCGGCGGCACACAGTGCCTTTTCCACACCACGGGAACTGCTTGAGTTTATCCGGAAACTGCGACAGTTATCCGGTGGTAAACCGGTTGGTTTTAAACTCTGTATTGGCCGCAAGGTTGAGTTTCTGGCTATTTGTAAAGCCATGCTGGAAACCGGCATCAGCCCGGATTTTATTACCATTGATGGCGGTGAAGGCGGTACCGGTGCGGCACCGGTAGAATTAACCAATTCCGTAGGCATGCCCTTACGGGATGGTCTTATATTTGTCCACAATGCTCTGCTGGGGATCGGACTGCGTGACTCTATACGTCTTATTGCTTCAGGCAAAGCCATGTCTGCTTTTCATATGCTGCGCCTGATGGCTTTAGGCGCAGATACTATTAACGCTGCCCGTGCCATGATGTTTGCTTTAGGCTGTATCCAGTCACGCCAGTGCAATGAGGATACCTGTCCTACCGGTATTACCACCCAGAATCCGGCCCGCTATAAGGCTCTGGATATTGATTTAAAAGCGGAACGGGTGGCCCGCTATCATGCTTCCATGATAACCAATCTGACCTCCCTGCTGGCCACTGCCGGTCTTGAAAATTTACAGGAATTAAAGCCCTGGCATATTAACCGGCGTGTTAACGGCACTGATATCCGTCACTATGGAGAACTATACCCCTGTATTGCTGAAGGCTGTTTACTGCATAAAGACAAAATACCCGACTGCTGGAAGCACGACTGGGAACAGTCACAAGCTGACTGCTGGTAAACAATTTATCGAGGCCCCATTTGTTCCGCTGTAATCTCACCCTGAAAATATTTATCCGCTGTTTCCACAGGTACGCCATTACCATTGGAAAAAATCAGCGGCAGTTCATAATCATTCCAGCCTCTTAAGCCTGTTTTAAGTGAATAAACATGCTGATACGCCATCTGTTGCATGGTATGCGCTGCCAGAATACTACGATTACCCGAACGGCAAATGACTACAATATGTCTGTCCCTGGCTTCCACCACTTCCGGTTCAGTTTCTTCATAGCCGTAATCACAGGCCACTTCCAGAATGCCTCTGGGTACATTTAATGACCCTTCAATCTGCATCACCTGATATTCCGACGGGCAACGGACATCCAGAAACAGAAAGTCCTTACCCTGTTCCTGCTGTTCAATCACTTCCCATGGAAATAATTCCTTAACCAGTGGTGCAACTTTGGCCACCATGGTTTTATAAGTTTCTCTGTGCATTATTTTATTCTCTCACTGTAATAAAAACAGGATATAATAAAGTTATCCTGATTATCAGTGATAATATCACTCCCGTTATAAATTCTTTAAGTGAATAATGTTATGCCTCTGGCTCCTGATTCAACATTACTTGAAAACCTGTACTGGATAACCTTACTGGCCGTTATCGTATCGTCTGCGTCTGGTGTGCTAAAAGCCGGTTTTAAACAGTTTGATTTGTTCGGTGTGGTGATTATTGCTATAACGACTGGACTGGGCGGCGGTTCGCTGCGAGATATGCTGCTGGATCGGGCGGTATTCTGGATCAATGATCAGTCTTTTTTTATTGCTTCACTGGCCAGTGCAATTGTTATTTTTATTGCTGCCCGACTGATCCGGGTACCCCCTAAATTCTTTTTAGTAGCCGATGCCGCCGGTCTGGCCACCTTTGCTGTTGCCGGTACCCTGGTGTCCCTGATGTTTGGCGTTTCCCCCCTGATTGCCAGCTTTATGGGGGTTATGACCGGAACCATGGGTGGTATTTTTAGAGATGTTTTATGTAATGAAACTCCGGTGGTTTTTTTAAGCCCTCTGTATGCTACCGTGTCCTGGATCGGCTCTCTGTTTTTTATTGGCCTGCTGTCTTTCACCCAGGATATTACCCTGGCAGCACTGGTTTCCGGATTCAGTATCTTTATTGGCCGGCTGCTGGCCATTTATTACAATATCAGCCTGCCACGATTCAGGTTTAAGTCCTGACTATTTTAAAATTCTCTCAAATATCATTTTTTTATAACAATTTTATATGGCTATAGAATTGTCCATACCATTCACCCATAATAATTGTACTCCTTACCGATTATTAATGGATACAACATGTCTGTAAAAAAACGACTGGTGTTAATGATTATCGCTCTGGGCTTTTCTGCCTTTTATGCCTTTGACTTATCCCAGTACCTTAATTTTGCTTATCTTAAAGCCAACCAGCTACGCTTTATTGATTATTACCAGGCCAGGCCCATGCTGGTTGCCGGCAGTTTTTTTGTGCTGTATGTTATCTCTACGGCGCTGTCCATTCCCGGTGCTACACTGCTCACCTTATTGGGCGGGGCGGTGTTTGGTTTTGCTGCAGGTCTGCTTATTATCTCCTTTGCCAGTAGTATCGGCGCGACACTGGCCTTTCTGGTTTCCCGTTTTTTACTGCGCGATACTCTGGAAGCCCGTTTTGGCGAACAGTTAAAAAAAATTAATGCCGGTATTAAAAAAGAAGGTGCCTTTTATCTTTTTACCCTGCGTCTGGTGCCGCTGTTTCCGTTTTTTATTATCAATCTGCTGATGGGTTTAACCCGGATAAAAACCTGGACCTATTACTGGGTCAGTCAGGTGGGCATGCTGCTCGGCACTATGGTTTATGTCAACGCCGGAACCCAGTTAGGGCAACTGCAATCGCCATCCGGTATTTTATCCCCGGAGCTAATCCTGTCCTTTAGTTTATTGGGCATCTTTCCTCTGGTTGCCAGAAAAATGCTTGCACTGATAAAAGCTAACAAAGTTTACCAGGGTTTTAATAAACCAAAAAAGTTTGATCGTAATATGATTGTTATCGGTGCCGGTGCAGCCGGACTGGTAAGTGCTTATATTGCCGCTGCCGTAAAAGCCCGGGTGACGCTGATAGAAAAGCATAAAATGGGCGGTGACTGCCTGAATACCGGTTGTGTACCTTCCAAGGCTCTGATCCGCTCTGCCCGGCTGATGTCACAGATACAGCGGGCTAATGAATTGGGTATTCAGTCTGAGCCATCCAGCATAGACTTTAAAAAAGTCATGCAGCGGGTTAAACGGGTAATTAAAGACATTGAACCCCATGATTCAGTCGAACGTTATAGCCAACTGGGCGTGGAATGCCTGCAGGGTGAGGCCAGAATAGTTTCTCCTTTTGAAGTTGCGATTAACGGCCAGGTGCTTAGTACCAAAAATATTGTCATTGCCACCGGTGCACGGCCACTGGTACCTGAGATAGAAGGGCTGGAGCAGATAGATTATCTGACCTCGGATACCCTGTGGGAGCTGCAGGAATTACCCCGGCGTCTGCTGGTTCTGGGTGGCGGTCCCATTGGCTGTGAACTGGCTCAGAGTTTTGCCCGCCTGGGCAGTCATGTCACTCAGATTGAACGCAATAGCCGTTTAATGAAGCGCGAAGATCCGGATGTATCGGATATTATTCACCAGCGTTTTCGACAGGAAGGTATTAACCTGTGTTTGCAATATCAGGCAAAAGCCTTTATCAGAAAGGGTACACAAGCCATTCTGCAATGTACCAATGCACAGAATCAGCTTATAGAAATTGAATTTGATCAGGTGCTTATTGCCCTGGGCCGTAAAGCCAATACCGCAGGTTTTGGTCTGGAAAATCTGAATATTCCCCTCAGTAAAAACGGCACTATTGAAGTTAATGAGTACCTGCAGACAAAATACCCCAATATTTATGCCTGCGGAGATGTGGCCGGCCCGTATCAGTTTACCCATACCGCCGCGCATCAGGCCTGGTACGCTGCCGTTAACAGCCTGTTCCGGTATTTTAAAAGCTTTAAGGTGGATTATTCTGTTATTCCCTGGGCAACTTTTACCGATCCTGAAGTGGCCCGGGTGGGTCTTAATGAACAGGAAGCGCAACAGCAGAACATTAACTATGAAGTCAGCCGTTTTGAACTCAATGATCTGGACAGGGCCATTGCCGATGGGGAAACAGAGGGGTTTATAAAAGTATTAACCGTACCCGGCAAGGACAAAATTTTAGGTGTTACGATTGTGGGTGAACATGCGGGCGATCTGCTTGCTGAGTATGTCAGTGCCATGAAAAACGGTATCGGTCTGAATAAAATTCTCGCCACCATCCATATTTACCCGACCATGGCAGAAGCTAATAAATATGTGGCCGGTCAATGGAAACAGACGCATAAACCGGAAAGAATTCTGAGCTGGCTGGAAAAGTTCCATCAGTGGCGCAGATGTTAATCTGCAGCAGAAAATCAGGATTTAGTCATAAATGCTGTAATTGCATCGGCATCAAGCGCTTTACTGTATAAAAACCCCTGACCATGTGCACAGCCTTCATTGATAAGAAAATTCCGCTGTGCCTCTGTTTCTACCCCTTCGGCAATAATGTTAAACATCATACTTTGCCCTAAAGCAATAATAGCACGAATAATGGCCACATCATTTTCATCGTCCGGCAGTTCATTGACAAAACTGCGATCAATTTTTAATTTATTAATCGGCAGCTGTTTTAGATAGGACAGTGAGGAATAGCCCGTACCAAAATCGTCAATAGCCAGGGATACACCGGTTTCCCGTAACGCTAATAATTGTTTAATCGATAAACGGGCCTGTTCCATAATAAAGGTTTCTGTAATTTCCAGTTCCAGATACTCCGGCGGCAAACCGGTTTCCTGCAAAATACCCAATACCACTTCAGCCAGATCGCCCTGATGTATTTGCGGACCGGCAATATTAACGGAGATGCGGCCGAATTCCACGCCCTGATCCAGCCATAAGCGGGCCTGACGGCAGGCTTTACGCAACACCCATTCTCCCAGTGGTATTATGAGATTAGCTTCCTCAGCCAGGGGAATAAACTGCCCGGGTGATATTAATCCAGATTCGGGGTGCTGCCAGCGAACCAGTGCTTCCAGTCCGGTTATCTGACCGCTATCTAACACCACCTGTGGCTGATAATGCAAACATAACTGTTCCTGCTCAATGGCTTTTCTAAGCTGTCCACCCAGCAGCATATGTTCAAAGGCATGCTCGTTGAGCTCCTGAGTGTAAAACTGGCAGGTATTTCGCCCTAAATCCTTGGCACGATACATGGCCGAATCCGCATTACGCAGCAATTTTTCCACACTGTCCCCATCCTGTGGAAACAGGCTGATCCCGATGCTGGTGCCTACAAACAGTTCATAGCCCTGAATATTAAAGGGGGCATCCAGTGACTTTCTGACTTTTTCTGCCAGAACGATGGCTTTTTCACTATCATCTAACTCCTCTGCCAGAATAACAAATTCATCACCGCCCAGACGGGATACGGTATCTTCATTTCTTATAATATTTTTAAAACGCAGGGCTACTTCACAGAGTAATTTATCACCAATAGTATGACCGAGACTGTCATTAATGTATTTGAATCGATCCAGATCCATAAACAGCACGGCTAACAGATAATTATTACGCCTGGCCCTCTCTATAGCATGCTCCAGTCGGGCACTGAATAATAAACGGTTAGGTAAGGTAGTCAATGGATCATGGTGGGCCAGAAATTCCAGCCTGGACTGTGACTGTTTAAGCCGGGAGATATCAGAAAATACACAGATATAATTTATCGGCTTCCCCCTATCATCTTCTACCCGGCTGATGGTCAGCCATTCATAATAAGTTTCACCGTTTTTACGCTGATTTTTGATTTCTCCCTGCCAGCCTCCTCGTTCCTCCAGAGCCGACCACAGTTCACGATAATAGTTTTCCTCGTGGTGTTCTGCTTTTAACACCTCTGGTTTATCACCAATAACTTCTTCTTTTGTATAACCCGTAATACTGGTAAATGCCGGATTGACGGTAATAATATTAAAGTCCAGATCGGTGATCATAATACCCTCAATGGTATTTTCAAATACGGCCTGTGACTGCAGCAGTTTTTCCTGCACCTTGCGGGCACGGGACAGATCACGAATTGTCATTAAAATGCCGCAGGCTTTGTCATCCTCATTGCGAATAATACAGCAGATAACCTCTATAGGAACGCCAGCCGGATTATCCGGATGTTCAGGTTCCATGGTAATGACTGCATCACGTAATTCCTCCTGAGCCTGACACACCGGACAGGGTACTTCCTCCCCATCAGGGTGAATAATTTCAGTAATATGGCGTCCAATAACCTCCGCTTCACCCGCATGAGCCAGCTTATAAAAAGCCTGGTTAGCACGAACCACCCGCCGTTTTAGATCCAGCAGATAAATGGGCTCATCATAAAAATCCATGGCATAATTCCATTCCTGCCGGCCCTGCTCAATTTGCAACACTTCAGATTGTTTATTTGAAGTATCCTGTACAAACAGACACAGATATTCCTCATTCCCGGCAGTAAAAAACTGAACCTTAACAGTAACTTGAACCTGGATTTTTTTTCGCTTTTGATAAACTCGTTCTAACTCTTTTGAGTCCAGTAATTTGTATTGGTGCCAGGCATAAGCACTATCTCTGTTTTCCAGCACCGGATCAATATTCTCCAGCGTCATCTCAAGCAGTTCTTGACGGGAATAGCCCAGTAATTTACAGGCTTTATTATTGGCATCCACTACTTGAGTATTAGCAGCAATAAGCAGTACAGCACTGGAACAGTTTTCCAGAATAATATGAGGTAAAACACCTGCCTGAGGCGTGCGAGAATATTCCTGTTATCTTGATAAAAAAGGATACCTGCCCGTTTTTAGAAACATTTTTATTTTCCGGATACAGGTTAAAATTACTATAATAAATCTGATCTATAAATTTTAAGCATAGAAAACTCATTACAAGTTTTCAATCTACTGAGCTATTTTTTAATCATCATACTGTGGATTATAGCTTGCTATTCAATACCTATTATAATGCAAAGCACCTATCAGCAGGCATAAAAAAAGGAAGTGGGTTTTAACCTCACTTCCTTTTTTCTGCTAGCACAGTTTTTAAACCGTGCCTGTACTCTTGTCAGTTTTTACTGATGCCGGTTTACGGCTTAGTTCTGACGGGGTACATAGGAAACCCAGCGGGCTCCATCAACAATTCTTTCAATATGATTGGTATCGGTAACGGTTACGGTTTTATCACCATTAACAATTACACTTACAATACCTTCATCATCATTAGTAATTCTGGTGCCGTCTTCCAAATCACAACCCCAAACCTGAATCGAACGTTTTTTACCTTTTCTAGCCATTTTCTTTATTCCTAAATTTCTTTAATTATTTATGCTCAAGCATTCTTGAAACTAAATTTATGCTCAAGATTATTCTTGAGTAAAATACTTGGTTATTATAATAGGCATTTTATTGATCTATGTCAACAATTTATTTAATTTATTCGAACTTAAAAAAAGGATATATTGACATTTTGGGAAATAATTTTACCTGACACGCCGGAAAGCCGTGTATAATAAGCAGTATTTCTTGTTTTGAGCTATAACCTATAAAAATATAGACATTAGTAGTTACTGCTATGCTGGAAAATACTCTAGAAGTGGCCGTTGATAGTAAAATGAATAAACCAGTATACCCGTAATGCGCACCTTAAAACTCTTAGCTGCCAGCCTTGCTCTGATTGTTCTGAGTGCCTGTACCGTACTGGGTCCGGATTACCAGGAGCCGGATATTAACTGGCTGAAACAGTGGCAACCCTCGACTTCTGCCGACAAAACAACCAACCAGGCTCTGGATACCGACTTCTGGTGGAAGATTTTCAACGATCCGGTACTTAATGACTTAATTGCCACCGCCAGAAAAGAAAACCCTTCTATAAAAATTGCCGGTCTGCGGATCTTTGAAAGCCGGGCTTTATTAAGTATTGCCCAGAGCACCCTGTATCCGCAATTACAGCAGGTAAACGGTTCAGCCACTTATATCAATACTGACAATCACGGCGGCAAAGCCCTTAAACGCAACCAGAACTTTGTGGATTACGGCGCCGGTTTTTCACTCGGCTGGGAACTGGATTTCTGGGGCCGTTTTCAACGCGGCATTGAATCGGCAGATGCGGCCTTCTTTGCCTCTATTACCAATCAGCAGGATATTCAGGTACTGATAACAGCCCAGGTGGCACAGGCCTATTTTGCCTACCGCATAGCCCAGGGCCGGATTGCCATTGCCCATGAAAATGCCCGCATCCAGAAACGCAGCTATGAAATAACTGAAAACCGCTTTAAAAGCGGAGAAGGCTCGGAGCTGGATCTGCAGCAGGCCAAAACTCAATACCTGGCCACCCTGGCCACGATTCCCGATCTGGAAATTGCCCTGAACAACAACCTGAATGCTCTGGCCGTATTACTGGGCAAACCACCGGGCAGTCTGGAGCTGCCCAGAGAATACATGAAAGGCTACCGGCTGCCCTATGTGGCGCCGGAAAACTTTAACCCTATCCCGGCCAGCCTGCTGACCCGTCGTCCGGATATCCGTACCGCTGCCTGGCAGGTGGCGGCTCAATCAGCCCAGATTGGCGTAGCAGAAGCCGACCTCTATCCCAGTATTACCCTGTTCGGCACTCTGGGCTGGTCAACCAATACCCTGGGCAGTACACCGGAAACCACACTATTCAGCTTTGGACCGGGTTTTACCTGGAATGTACTTAATTATGACCGTATTGAAAATAATGTCCGCATTCATGATGCCCGGCTACAGCAGCTCATTGAGCAGTACCAGAACAAGGTTCTGCTGGCGGCTCAGGAAGTGGACAATGCCAGCTACAGCCTGCTTAAAACCGATGAACAGCAAAAAATTCTCGATCAAAGCTTAGCAGCCTCCAAACGGGCACTGGCTATTGCCAATATCCGCTACCGGGAAGGCTACGCCGATTTCCAGCGGGTACTGGATGCCCAGCGTGCCATGTTTGCCCAGGCTGAACGGCAGTGGCTGAATCAGGGCAGTTATGTCTCCGGAATTATTACCCTTTATAAGGCGCTGGGCGGCGGTTGGACAGCCACGCCTGTTAAAGAGCTGATCCCTGAAGAAATAAGAAAGACCATGCAGGAACGCAGTGACTGGGGTGACTTACTGACCAGCCCTATTTATGAGCAGAATATACCCGTGCAAAATCCTGCCGAAACCAGACAAAGTGAAACCCAATGAGCGATCCAGAAAACAATAATAAGCCTGATACCAAAACCGAAAGCCAGAACACTCCGGCTGCCGAAACCGGCAATAGCGAAGCTGCCGCACAGGCCGACAGTACCGCTGAAACTGAGCCGGCACAGAAGAGTGTAAAAAAAGGCCTGGTTATTATTCTGGCTGCTATTTTCCTCAGCCTGCTCTGGTACCTGCTGGCGGATCGCTTTACTCCTTATACTCAACAGGCCCGGATTAACGGCTATGTTATCGGTATCAGTTCGGAAGTGTCTGGAACCGTCACCAAAGTAATGGTTAAAAATAACCAGGCAGTTAAAAAGGGGCAACCTCTGTTTCAGCTGGATCGCAGCCAGTATGAAATTGCCCTGAACAAGGCCAGGTCCGACCTGGAAAAGGTACTCAGCCAGATAGAAGCCAATACGGCCGGGGTGCTATCTGCCCAGTCCAGTCTTCTGGCGGCAAAAGCGAATGCTAAAAAAGCCCGTCAGGATATAGAGCGGCTGGAAAAACTGTATAAGGAAGATCCTGGAGCTATTTCAGTACGGCGGCTGGAATCCTCCCGTGCCAATTATGAACAGGCCGTGGCCAAAGTGGCTCAGGCTGAAGCCGAAGTGGTTCGTGCCATTGAAAACCGCGGTGCAGAAGGTCTTAATAATGCCCAGCTAAAAAGTGCCCAGAGTGCAGTCGATCAGGCTCAGCTCAATCTCAGACGCACCCTGATTAAAGCTCCCCTGGACGGCAGAATTACCGATTTACGCACCGATGCGGGTCAGTTTGCCTCTGCCGGAAAGCCCGTTATGACACTGATCTCCATTCACGATATCTGGATAGATGCCGAGTTTACTGAAAACAACCTGGGACATATGAAAGTCGATGATCCTGTCGAGCTGGTCCTGGATGTCCTGCCCGGCAAAGTCTTTACCGGTAAAGTACGCAGCATCGGCCTGGGCGTAGCCACCAGTCAGCCACCGCCGCCCGGAACTTTACCCACTATCACTAACAACCGCGACTGGCTGCGCCAGGCTCAGCGTTTTCCTGTGGTTATCCAGTTTGACCGCAAACATATTGATGAACTGCGTCAGTACATCCGCATAGGCGGTCAGGCCGAGGTCATGGTTTATACCAGAGACAGCAGTTTTTTAAATGTTCTGGGCAAAGCCTTTATCCGTTTTATGAGCTGGTTCTCTTATGCTTACTAATAGCCAGATCCACATTCATCCATATACATTGGTCTTA
>JALTKC010000376.1 GCA_027076245.1 Gammaproteobacteria bacterium | reverse complement strand
CAGTTTGGCCAGTTCCTCAGCCAGATCATCCGGCAGCAGATCCCGTCGGGTGGACAGGATCTGCCCGAACTTAACAAAAATCGGCCCCAGATCTTCCAGTGCCATACGAATACGTTCACCCCGCGGCCGGCGGGTACGGGGGTTAAACCAGAAGGTTGGGGAAAGATATCGCAGCAGACGAATAGGTCTGAACAGATGGGTATTTAGAATTAACTCATCCAGGCCGTGTTTCAGCAGCACCCGGCTAATAGTCATCAGGTGGAAAAAGTGAGCGATGTTTCTCATTGAATGTGAGCCATGTAGAAAGGAGTTCCGTTATTTATCAGTACTGCTATCGGGTTGAGCTGACTGAGCAAGCGCCTGTTCCAGACGCTTAATACGGGCTTCTACCCGTTCAACATCATTACGGATAGTATCCACCTGCTGGTTAAAGTGCTGAATTTCCGGCCCGGAGGCAATGTCACGGGTTTCATATTGCAAGTACTCACTTACATTCATACCCAGTGAATTAAAGAGTTGTTTGCCAAAACCCAGTACACCTCGAGCGGCATTGCTCAGTGAATGGGCTATGACATCACCGGTAATATGAGACAGATGTTCTTCCCAGTCAATATCCAGCTGCTGGAACAATGCCTGAAAATGCTGGCCCAATGCCATATCGCCGGTAATCTTAATATCACCCTTAAAGACTGAACGGGTTTTTTCCTGGTCTTCCGCCAGAGCCATTCTGGCAAAGGCCAGTAAACTGCCGGATATAATAGTATCCGGCTCACCTTCATAATGACTGATGATCTGCATACCCTGTGCATCTGGGAAAAAATACAGCCATTGATCCATATCGGTGATATGAAAGACGATAACACGTCCCTTAAAATCGGCCAGTCTGGCAAAACTTTCGGGATCCATAGCAAGCAGCTGATTAAGCGCGGCCTCCATAGCGGCCAACAAGGGGATCAGCAGGGGGTTGATATCATCCTGAGGGCTGTTTACTTTTTGATCCATGATGCTGCTTTGCATAAAATTGCCGCGCCTGTATTAAAATTTAAAACCACGATGCAAAGCCACAATACCGCCGGTCATATTGGTATAATCGCAACGCTCAAAGCCGGCATTTTCCATCATGCCCTTCAGGGTTTCCTGATCCGGATGCATGCGAATGGATTCTGCCAGATAACGATAGCTTTCTGAGTCATTGGCAATCAGTTTGCCCATGGTGGGCAGAATATTAAAGGAATAAAAATCATAGATGGGGCTCAGACCCGGTGCAACCGGTTTGGAAAATTCCAGAATAAGCAGACGACCACCGGGTTTTAAAACACGGAACATGGATGACAACGCAGCATCCTTGTCCGTAACATTACGCAGGCCAAAGGCAATAGTAATGCAGTCAAAGGTATTATCCGGAAAAGGCAGACATTCAGCATTGGCCTGTACATACTCCACATTACCAACAATGCCCTGATCCGTCAGGCGGGCACGGCCTACCTTAAGCATGGACTCATTAATATCACCCAGCACCACCCGGCCGGTTTCACCTACAATTCTGGAAAATTTAGCCGCCAGATCACCCGTGCCGCCGGCCAGATCTAGCACACTCTGGCCACGGCGCACGCCGCTTTTTTCAATAGTCAGACGCTTCCAGAGCCGATGAATACCCATCGACATCAGATCATTCATTACATCGTATTTACTGGCCACCGAATGAAAAACCTCGGCCACCTTACCGACTTTTTCTTCTTTATTGACTGTTTTATAACCAAAATGGGTGGTATTCTCCGCTGTGTCACTCTGCTGATTCTGATTTTCCATGGTATTTCCAATAATAAAATGCGGTTATTTTGTTAAGTGTCGATTATACGACGATTCCATTAGAAAATCATGATCCGATGATCACAGAAAATATCCCCCTGAATCAGTAGTACCTGTATTAAAATTTTTAGCTTAACTGTTTTATTACAGTATTATGAATCCTTGATCAATATCAATTCCCACTTATATCTTTATATTATAAATTACCTACATTCTATGATGTTATTATCATAGATTATTATCTATAACAACAGAGAGGTTTCATAAACTCAAGCAACCCCCTTTTTAACTCTTTAAAAAACAGGAACTTGTAATGATCAAACCAATACAATATAAAAAAACGCTATCCTTATCCGGTGCGGTTTTATTAAGTAATATTTTAACATTACCGGTTAATGCCGCAGACAGTTTCCAGGAAATGTTTAGCGAAGGCAAAGCTTATGCTGATATCAACAGCCGATATGAATATGTAGACGAAGACAACACCAAGAAAAATGCCAAAGCAGGTACAGTGCGGGCCCGTATAGGCTATGATACGGGTAACTATAATGGCTTCAGCGGTAAAGTTGAGTTCAGCCATAATACTGATATTTTTGGCCTTGATGAGTATAACTCAAAACAAAACAACAAAACTCAGTATTCTGTAGTAGCAGATCCTGACTTAACCCGTGTTAATCAGGCCTATCTGGACTATACCGGTTTTGACAATACCCTTATTCGTTATGGTAGACAACGCATTAAACTGGATCAGGACCGCTTTATTGGTAACGTTGGATGGCGGCAAAATGAACAGGTTTATGATGCATTTTTAGTCACTAATGAATCCCTTGCAGATACTAAAATTACCTATGGCTATATCGACAAGGTACAGACATTTCTCGATACCCGTATTGATCACAGTACACATATCTTAAATGCACAGTACAAAGGCTTTAAGCTTGGCTCAATAACCGGTTATTATTATGGGCTGGAAAATAAAGACAATCAGGCTCAATCCAGTGACACTTATGGCCTTCAGTTTAAAGGTAATACAGCCATTAATGATGAGCTAAAAGCGCTTTATCTTGCTGAATATGCTAATCAGGATGAATCTGATGATAATCCAAATGATTTTGATCTTGATTACTATCACCTAAAAGGCGGTATGGATTTTTCATCATTTAATGTCAATCTGGGTTATGAAGTATTAGAAGGTGACGGTACGAATGCCTTCCAGACTCCCCTGGCAACTAAACATGCCTGGAATGGTTGGGCTGATAAGTTTTTAACCACCCCTGCAGACGGTCTTGAAGATAAATACCTGGCTTTTGCTACCAAGTTTTATGGTATAAAAATGAAAGCGGTGTATCATGATTATGACAGTGACAAAGGCAGCACCAGTTATGGTGATGAAATTGATGTGGTTTTTACTAAAAAATTCAAGAAAAACTATACCGTCCTGGTTAAGTATGCCAACTATGATGCAGATAAATACTCGGTTGATACAGAGAAATTCTGGATAGGCTTTAATGCCAAATTCTCTCAATAACCTTAAGGACTTAAGGCACTGTTTTTAAACAGTCATGACACATGGATGTGCGCCTTATTTAGATTACAGAGTAGTTGACCTTATAATAAATTATGCTTGGCCGGAAATAGCCTGGCAAAACCAGATAGTTTTCAAGCCTGAATGTACAACAGTACAGTATTAAATATCTTATTTATTTTGCAATAATTTGAATTTCTTTATTTCAGCTCTTAATTTACGGTTATCATCAAATAAAAATACCAACAAAAACAATAGTAAAACCTGTGTTGCATTTTCCTGAACAATATTCCAATAAAACCAGGATAATATTGATGCAAGTAACGCAACACTTATTAATAATGCCCTGTCTTTTAAAAACCGATTTATAATAATATTACACCTGTGCCTGTAATAATTTGGGGTGGCGAACAAACTCATACTCCAACCACATTCCATATATACCATTAGTGCGTGCAATAGCTAAGGCATCTGCAATACTTGCACCACAGGATAAACTTCTCCCTGTTGCTACGGCAATACTGCCAATAACTGCACCAACATAAAAAGATGCACT
>JALTKC010000375.1 GCA_027076245.1 Gammaproteobacteria bacterium | reverse complement strand
ATACCAGCCTTTGGAGCGGTTGACAATCTTAACGACAGAAAGCATGACAGGGACTTCAATTAATACCCCGACTACCGTTGCAAGGGCTGCCCCGGACTGAAAGCCGAATAATACAATGGCCGTGGCCACGGCCAGTTCAAAAAAATTACTGGCGCCGATCAGGGCAGATGGCGCGGCGACATTATGGGCTTCACCCATCTGTCGGTTAAGAAAATAAGCCAGACCGGAATTAAAATAGACCTGAATAAGAATAGGGACTGCAAGCAGGGCTATAATCATGGGCTGGGCAATGATCTGTTCACCCTGAAAGCCAAACAGCAGTACCAGGGTGGTTAATAAGGCCATAAGAGACAAGGGCCCTAGTACAGACAGGGTTGATGTTAGTCTGGATTCATCACCGTCTTTTAACAGCCAGTAACGCCATAACTGGGATAATATAACGGGGATAACAATGTATAAAATGACTGAAAGAAACAGTGTGTCCCAGGGAACAGTTATTGAAGACAGGCCTAATAACAGTCCTACAATAGGCGCAAAGGCAAAAATCATAATAAAATCATTTAAGGCCACCTGGGTCAGGGTAAAATGGGGTTCCCCGTCAGACAGGTTACTCCACACAAATACCATGGCCGTACAGGGTGCGGCAGCCAGTAAAATAAGTCCGGCAATATAGCTGTCTATCTGATCGGCCGGAAGCCAGGGGGCAAAGACACCACGAATAAACAACCAGCCAAGTAAGGCCATAGAAAAAGGCTTAACCGCCCAGTTAATAAACAGTGTAACACTGACACCACGCCAGTGTTCCTTAACCCGATTAAGCGCCTTAAAATCAATTTTTAACAGCATCGGAATAATCATCAGCCAGATCAGCAATGCAACAGGCAGATTAACCTGAGTAATTTCTATGGCACCCAGAGCATGAAATGGCGCAGGAAACCAGTGACCACCCACAATACCAACAACAATACAGAGAAACACCCAGAGCGTTAGATAACGCTCAAAAAAACTGATTTTTGCAGATTTTTCAGTAGTCATTTATATCTTTTCCTCAGCGCTCAACGCTCATCACTCAGCGCTTTCTCAAGCACTACAAAGATTAACCGGCCGATCAGGCATCTGTATCAGCCTGACATTATCATCACAAAACGGCGCGGTATGTTTGATATTATTAACCGACAATTTCAAAATTTCTGTTACCCATGAGGCCAGCTCAGGGTGCAGGCGGTAATAAATCCATAAGCCGTTTTTTCGGTCACTGACCAGTCCGGATTTACGCAGGTTGGCCAGATGGTGGGATATTTTGGGCTGCGGCAGCTCCAGAGCATGGGTTAATTCACAAACACAAAGTTCACCGTGCTGTACCAGCAGGGCAAGGCAGCGCAGGCGAGTTTCATCAGAAAGGGACTTAAATAATTGAGCAGGGGCTATAGCAGTCATTAATTTACCTGTTAAGATATATTACTATTCCATATAGAGATAATTCTATATCTAATAAAGTCTATATTTAATTTTGTGGATATAGTAAGCTGCGTTATTTATTAAGTCAACCTGTAAAATATAAAAACTGGAATTATTAATAATGAGTTTGATACAAACCGGTCTTCTTTTTGTTTTAACGGCTATGGCTGAAATTATTGGCTGTTACCTGCCTTATTTGTGGTTAAGAGAAAATGCTTCTGTCTGGTTGCTGTTTCCAGCCGCATTAAGTCTGGCTGTTTTTGTCTGGTTACTGAGTCTGCATCCCACTGAATCCGGACGGGTTTATGCTGCTTATGGCGGTGTTTATGTCAGTGTTGCTATTGCCTGGTTATGGTTAATTGACGGTGTTCAACCTAGCCGATGGGACTTTTTTGGTATGGCCTTTATGCTGACGGGCATGTTGGTTATTATTTATGGAAGCTCAAAATACACCTAGAAAACAATAGTATATAATATATATTTAGAATTTGGATTATAACAAAATTTTTAATTTATTAGAGTTTTATAATTTGTTATTGCTAAACTTAATTACTTGCGATATAGTGCAAGCTAATTAATCTCCAAATGAGAAGAAATTCGTATATGTCTGTTCGTCAACTGATAATTAATTTATTGGTTTTAAATATTGTCTTAAGCAACTTTGCCTGGGCAATGGACGATTGTGCCTATAATTTCACTTATAGTGATGATATCGATATTTTAATAAGCAGTGATCAGCCGGCTAAAAATGCTTCATCTGATAAAGATGGTGATAATAGTGGTTCTTCAACTGTTAGCTGTGACAGCCATTGTTTTGCCAATGTCAGACTGGCTTATGTTGCTTTTGATCTCACTGATATTCCATTTCTTGATAACCATTCCACCATTAATTCCCGGCAAGACCTCTGGTATTCTGTGAATACCCAGCCGCCTGTAAAACCTCCCAGAGCCTGAATCTTTTAAATTTTAGTTCGTAAATAGCAGTGCCCGATTCATAGTACTCCTTATCGGTTAATCGTTATTGCTTTACGAATAGTTTTTATTTTTAAGATCAGGACTTTTTTATGTATAAAATTATAGTTATTGCCTCTTTAATAACAGGGGCAATTCTGTCAACGGTATCTGCGGCAGATATCAGTCAACGTTTTAATAAAAATCAGGGAGTTTTTACTCAGGATACCAGCCGTCTTGGGGCACTGACAGACGAGTTATTAACGACTAATCCGGCTCTGCAGGCAAAACAGGCCAGAGTTGAAGCATCATCCGCCCAGTATCAGGCTGATTCACAGGCTTTGTATAACCCCGAACTGGATGTTGATTATGAAAATACTGATGTAGATACCAGCAGTATCGGTATCTCACAGGCCATTGACTGGTCTGATAAAAGGGGCGGGCGAAAAAAGCTGGCCCAGTTCAGACAACAGCAGTCAATAGCTGAGTTGCAGCTTGCCCGGCAGTCATTATCTTCACAACTGCTGCAGAACCTGTCAAGCTTCCATACCGCAAAAGATAAAAATGATCTTATTCAGCTACGTATTGAGCTGTTAAGTGAGTTTGTCGCCATTGCCAGAAAGCGTTTTCAAAGTGGTGATGTTAATCAGGCCGAACTTTCACTGGCCCGCCTGGCTTTTGCAGATGCTTCCATGCAGCGCTCCAGAGTCGCCAGTGAACTTATGGCTGCCAGGCAATCATTAATTACCTTAATGGGTAAAACTGTTAATCAGTGGCCCGGGCTTCCTATTGCTTTGCCTGCTATCGATTTTAAAGAAGAACACATTCAGTCCATTATCAACAAACATCCTGAATTATTAGTACAGTCTGCCAGAATAGAATCCGCTATGGCTAAAGTCCAACTGCGCCGACTGGAACAAAATGCCGATCCGGTGATAGGTGTAAGAGCGGGTCGGGATGACTCCAATGATCTGCTGGGTTTTAATTTTTCTATACCGCTTAACATTCGTAATACCTATAAGGATGAAGTCAATGTTGCTAATGCTGAATTGATTGAGTCCGAATTTCAAAGTAAGAATCTTTCCCGCCAGCTAAAATCAAAATTAATTTCTACGGCCAGCCGATATCAACTGGTTCGAAAAACCTGGATGGACTGGCAGAAAATTGGACAAAGCAGTATGGATAAACAGTTTAGCCTTATCCGTAAACAATGGCAGGCCAGTGAAATCAGCAGCACTGAGTATTTTTTACAACTTAACCAGACCCTGGACACCCGCCTGAGTGCCATAGAATTAAGACAGGAATTCTGGAGTGCCTGGATAGACTGGTTAGAAGCCTCTTCGGGCATTATGGACTGGCTTAATTTAAACAATAAAACAGAGAAACAACTATGAAATTATATAAACAGAAAAACGGTTTTACATTGTTAACTATTTTGTTAATAACAATGCTTCATACCAGCGTTTATGCCGAAGATGAAGA
>JALTKC010000374.1 GCA_027076245.1 Gammaproteobacteria bacterium | reverse complement strand
CAACAGTCTTATGTCGTTTTTAGTATGGTAAACAGTATGCAAAGTACAGCAAAAATTATATATGAACAATTAAAAAATGCTCCCGAGGATCTAGTAGAAGAAGTGGGGGATTTTACCAGTTTTTTAATCCAGAAATACCAGACAGAAACTAAAGAAACCGAAACGTCACTAACATTAGATGCATTTAAGGGCATACTTAAAAACTCTTCATCCTTTGAAGGTGACCCTCTGGAAATACAGCAGAAAATTCGCAATGACTGGGATTAAATTTCTGCTGGATACTAATATAGTCATTGGTCTGCTTAAGGGGCATAAAGCAGTCTTGCAATTGCTTGAACAGAAAGACTGTTTACTGTCAGAGTGTGCTGTCAGTCAAATTACCCGTATGGAACTATTGAGTTATCCCTTATTGACCCATGATGAAGAAAATAAAATCAATCAGTTTTTGTCAGCGATTTCAGTATTACTCCTTGACCAGGTAATTGAGCAAACCAGTATTAAATATCGCAGAAAACAAGGGGGTAAGTTGCCCGATGCTATTATTGCGGCTACTGCTTTAAATTATCATCTAAAACTTTTGACATTAGATAAGAAAATGTTACAACAGCTCAACACCTATTAAATAAACCAGGAGGAACATAATAAGGTCGAAATCCCGGCCATTAAATAGCTTAGATTTAACTCATAAGTGCAGCTTAACCTGATTGTCATTTAACCTGAATCAGACAATTGTTTGTTATAATTTAAAACAGTGACAATTGTTTGCTGCAGGGTAATTTTGTATCAGTACTATCAAATACCGTTCGTCCACCATATTGGGCTGCATGCTTTCTTTCCCAGTCAATAACTGCCTGTGTATCAACATCAGGTTTTAGCTGCTGCTCTATTGATTGAGTCAACTGGTGAAGTGACCTGAAAGCGGCACGTTTTTCAGAGTGTTCTAGTCGGGCCTTATTTAGTATTTGATGCATTGTCTCAATGGTTTCGTCATAGGTTTTGGTTAAAACCGGAAAAGGATGACCGTCTTTGCCACCGTGTGCAAATGAAAAACGGGCTGGGTCGTCAAACCGAGTTGCTTCGCCATAAACCAGCTCACTAACCAGGGCCAGGCTTTGTATGGTTCTGGGGCCAATCCCTTCCTGTAATACCAGAGGTACAAAATCCCGGTATTGCTTTTCATGAGCCAGTAATAAAGCCGCAGCCAGGCGTTTTGAATACACATGCCGGGCAAGAACAGCATGGTTTTTATCCATAACCAGATGGCGTAATTCAGAAATCTGCTGATCAGGGTTTTGAGCAATAAAATCTACTATGGCACTTTGAGCCGGTTGTGCACGGGCATCAGAAAGGTTTAACAAAAGCCCCTGGTTGTGTCCTTCAATGGCTGTATGAGGATCCAGTACAAATGACTGAACCCGTGAAGAAAGCCAGTGATAACGGCGGGCCATACCATTTCCCTGATTCATCCCTTGCTGTATTATCGCCCATTGGCCCTGCTGACTGACAATAAAACTGTGCTGATAGAGCTGATAACCATCCTGGATAAGGCTATTATCCACTTTGGCTGCCAGTTTTGATGCTTTTACCAGAGCATGACCATCCAGTCCTGTTTGTTCCGCTATGCTTAATAATTCAACTGGAGTCTTACGCGAATGCTTACCACGTCCACCGCAAACATACAGGCCCAGCTCTGCTGCCACGGGATTTAAGGCACGTTTTAATGCACCCATTACAGAAGTGGTAATACCGGATGAGTGCCAGTCCATACCCAGAGCAGCACCAAAACTCTGAAACCAGAACGGATCAGAAATACGGCTTAAAAATCCCTGTGTGCCGTATTCATCCACAATAACCCGGCTAATTGCCAGCCCCAGTGTTTCCATCCGCCGAGCCAGCCAGACGGGAACCCGCCCGCCATGTAAAGGTAGATCAGCAGAGCCTGAACGTTTCATTGCTTAAAATAAACCTGTTTTGTCATTTATCAATTAAATCATTATAGTCATCAAGGCTTAAATATTAATATTTTTTTGAAGTGTCTAGCAGATAACTGGCTATGATAATGATTATTTACTGCTGTTTAAATAATTTGATTTTAAAACAAGAGTAACTTATAGGTAACACAGCAAAAAATTAATAAATAAATCTTATATGCTACGTTTATATGTGGTGTAAGTTATTGATTCTGTTATTTTGTTTTCTCAAACCGGTAGGTGACGGGCCTGTTGATATAGGTCAGGGGAAAGAAATATAAGCTAAAAAATGAATTTTTGAGTAAGCTTTAAATGTATGCCATAATTAAACAAAAATAACTTTAAAGTACCTCCTTAGTAATTTATTGAACCCCGGATAAGTCCCATCAAACAACAGTGAAAATGTGAATACAAAACAACTTATTGATAAAGCAGTGTCACTGCCTGTGGAAGAACGCGCCTTAGTAGTAGATTCGCTGTTGCGCAGTTTGAACCAGCCAGAATCAGAGATAGACAAGATATGGGCTAAAGAAGCACGGCGTCGTCTCGACGAACTCAGATCGGGTCGAGTGAAGGCAATACCAGGAGAAGAAGTTTTTAAGAAAGTGTGGAAAAGGTTTGAATAATGAGCTTCTTCTCTTTTCATCCTGAAGCAGAAAAAGAACTCAATGAGGCAATAGATTATTACGAAGACATAGAGTCAGGTTTAGGATATGACTTCGCATTATAAGTTTATTCAACAATCAATCGGTCACTCTACTTCCCTAAGGCATGGAGCGTTCTTGAGGGTGATGTCAGGAGATCATTGGTAAGAAGATTCCCATATGGCGTACTGTATTCAGAAGAGAAAGATGAAATATTCATTATTGCGGTGATGCATCTTCACCGGAAACCGGGATATTGGAAGCACAGAGTTTAAAAAACCGAAGGCTCTTTAGTTAATAAACCAGAATCAGACAATTGCCTGATGGCCTTTGATATTGCCTTATAACGTTTTTTATCCTCAATAAATAATTGTCTGGTTTTTTTCAAAATAAGTTTATACGGACTGCCCGTTCTTTGTGTTTCATGGGTGACCGGCAGATGCATGGCTTCAATTGTTTGATGAATATGCATACGCCTTTGTTTATTTAAAGGCCAGGTTTTTTGCTGCAGGTTCCTGGCCTGTAAAAATACTTTTAAATCCTGACAATCATTGCAAGAACAACGATTTTTGTCCATGATGGACCAGTCATCCGTTTGCCGTGGTCCCTTTTGCATTTGTTTTGTCAGGTTATTAAATAATGTCTGCAATGCCTTTATGTAAGCATCTTTTACATGAGGTTGTGCTTGATAATCGTGCCTTAATGACAACAAGAGTTTAACCAGTTCAACAGGGGGATACAAACTGCTGTAGGTCAGTAAATGTCTGATAAAATTCTTGTGAATGGTTTTATTATGAGAATTCAACAAGGCATCAAGAAATATTTTGGCGTCTTGTATATGTTCCTCTGCATGTGTCAATAATTCTGCGGTTTGAAAGTGTTCTGCTGAATATTTATCCTCGGCCTGAAAGACCTGCCATTGATGTTCTAACATCCAGTCCTGTAACTCACTGCGGGTATTTCCCTGAGACAAACAAAGCTGTCTGATAATTTTGTCCAGTCCGGTAATAGCAATGGCTTGCTTTTGATATGAATGGTTAGTGTGCCAGTGTTTTAAAATAGTAATACACCAGGTTGCACCATAAATTTTTTCTAATTCAAGCCATTGTTTAATTGACGATACTGTAAGGGCTTTAGTGTTTAGTTTTTCTAACAGAGCGTATGCCAAATCAGCATCATTTATTTTAATAGCCAATTTTAACACCCGGGTATAATCAGTAACTTTGTCATCGGTGGACAGTCCAGACCAGTCCTTGAGCAAGTTTTGGATCAACTGTTTTAATGAGGTTTTTTTTAAAACTTCTGCTTTTGACAGTAATTCCTTAATGACTCTGGCGGGATTAAATTCAAGCAAGACATTGTAATGATCCACTTCCTGCCAGAGAATAATAGCGGCCCGATGATACCAGTAATTCATGGTATTACCCCAGTTGCCCATAAAGCCTTCATATTCTTTTTCAAAGGGCTGGTATTCATTATTTGATTTGGTCCAGCAAATAAAATCTTTTTCAACAGACAAAACCGGATATTTGAGCTTTTTGCCTTTACTATCCAGCCAGTGGCGGATCTCTGTATCATCTTCAAGTAATTCTTCCAGTTCCAGAGAATCCTCATCAACCCAATCACTATAATAGTCATCAACATAAGATGAACTGCAATACCAGGATTCATGCATGTCTGCCAGCGTCAAAAAAACTTCCAGTTGGTTGTCAGTAGCCGAGTTTAACAATGCCTGGGCACGAATTTGATCATTGGCTTTGAGGTTATGCCATTTAAGTCCATTGGCGGTATATTCATGATCAAGCAGATACACCAGTTTTCGACAACCAGGTGTATGAGTGCGCTTGGTTTCAATGGGTTGTTTAAAATACTGCTCTATTGCTGTATTCAGGGCTTGCTGAGAGTGTTCAGCAATGGAGATTTCACGCTGTACAGTAGATTCGAGTATTAAATTGTAGCTTAGGGCCATCCGATAACCATCAGTGACGGGTTTCACCTCATGCTGGCAATCCGCATAAAAGGCAATAAAGGTTAATTTGTTTTCAGGAGTAGATGTACTGGGATAACGCTGGCTGTCTCCCTGATTTTTCACCACCAGGGTGCCGCCCCGATAGGCTGAGGGTAATAGCACAATCAGTGTGGCTACCATATTTTGTGTTTTTTCAGTATCCTGATGGGGTTGAAAAAACTGACCTTTTTCATAAATAAGAAAACTATGTAATTGAGCTTTAAGTTGTTGTCCTTCCTGTAAACCCAGTTTTTGACTCAGTTCAAGTAAGCTGGGATTCAGGGTTTTATTCCAGCGGCGTTTGTCGATTTTGATGCGGCTTTTGGGGATTTCCCAGACATTACGTACTTGAGGATCCAGTATTGTTTGATCCTTTAAACCGTATTTTGCCAGTCTGGCCTGTTTGATTAAGGCTTTTGCGTGAGTGGGTTTAATGGGAAGTGCTAAAGTCCCGAAGTCCTTGATTTTAATACCAAGATCAGCATAATCGGTAACGATGCGGGCAGAGAAATTACCTTCAGCCTGCAATTGTTTTAAGGCATGTGTTATTTTATTAAGTGTTTGTCTTGTCATTTATGCATATTCTGGCCGATCATGGACACTGACTTTTCAATATTCTGCAATCGCCTGGGTTCTAAAGGGCAGAACAATAGTGCCCATCAAATACAGTCATTATTTTGAAGTGTGGATTCAGGCTGACTTGCTTAAAACCAGATTAATTGATTTTAGAGGGGCTTCCGCTAAAGAACTATTCCCCTAAACTATCACCTATATCCAACATATACTCAAAATTACCTTCGCCACAAACTTTTATAAGGTGATTTACAATTCTTTTTGCTTGCTGAGGTGTCTCATTGGGACCACTAATGTAAATTGGTTTACCATCTTGTCCAAAGGCATAGTTTTCAGAACACATTGACTTATCTATATCACCAAAAATTGCTTTGTATTTTTTGTAGTCAGGATGGGCAGAGAAGCCAAGATCCTGTGCATATTTAACTGAATCTTCTATAAGCTTTCTGACGCAGGATGGATGAATATTTTCAAAATCAGCTTCATGATCTTGTGTCAATTGAGGTTTAATAATGGTTTCATACTTATTTTCATCAGCAATAGTAAACAGGGCATTTTTAACGCCAAGACAAAATACATCGACAACAAATGCACTGATCCCTATTTCACCAAATTGAGAGCGTCTTGAAATAATAACAGTACCGATACCGACATCAAATAAATTTTCAGGTACTAAACACTCATAAATGGGAAATTTTGAATATAAAGTAACAGGATTCTTGCTGGATATTGTATTTGACAATTTTTTGGCAAGGTTCTGTTTCTGCTTTTTCTTTTTTAACTTCTTCTGTCGCTTTCGTTCACTGATTGCCATTATATTTTCCTGTTTATAGTTGTAATAACACGTTGAGTGATCGCACAATCAGCTAAAGCCTGATGTGCTATCAAATTTGATTACACCAATATTTTGTTGTCCTGCAATATTAATATAAATCCACCCTGGATGCATCCATGCAGCGCCTTAAAAAAGGAATGAGTAATATGGGATTGCAGGATGACTGCCGGAATTTGAGTAAATTGAAAAGCAAAAAAGTTCCCGGTGCTGAAGATAATATCACAGCTCTGTCCTGAGCTGGAAGATCCGTTAAAGGAAATATATAAAATCGAGTCAGGAAAGGAGTAGGAAAAATATTCGTACCATAATATTTGACATTATTCATAATATTGGTACAAAATACCAATATTATGGTACACAATAACTTGCCCCAGATCGGAAAAAATTTACAAAAAGCCCGAAAGAAGCGCTTTCCCAATGATAATATGAAGGTTTTTGCATTGCGCATTGGTATTAGCCGTGCCACCTACCAGAAAATGGAAAAAGGTGATTTGTCTGTTAGTTTAAAACATTATTATCAGGCAGCAAAAATACTGGGGCTGGAAGCGGGTTTCTCTCAGCTGTTTTTGATGCAGGACAGCTTGTTTGATGACTAAAACAAGTAAACAACGATACGACCTGTATCTCAATACGCAGAACACGGGTATTATTAAAGCTGCGGAAGCGGTTCTTCTTGAATCATCCGGCCATCTGACCAATATGGGCTTTCGTTATACGGAGGCTTACCGAGGACATCCTGCGGCCTTTGCTCTTGATCCCGTCCAGTTGCCATTAACCACTAATGAATTCAATTTACAATGCGCCGGAGGTATGCCCGGCATTCTCGATGATTATCTGCCCGATGCCTGGGGACGGAAAGTCCTTGCTCAACTGGCGTTCTATCGTGATCAGCGTAAACTGGACACACATAGTGCGATTGATATGTTATCACTATTAAGTAATAGTCGAATTGGTGCCATTCAATGGACACTGCCGGGTGAGGATCCGGATTATACTATGGGCTGTGATATTCAATTCATTAACCGGGCGGAACAGGCCGCTCAGTTTATTGATAGTACGGATTCTTTTTCTGAACATATTGATGAAGTCAGTTTACTCTATTTGTCCAATGCCGGAACAGGTGTTGGCGGTGCTCG
Organism: Gammaproteobacteria bacterium; assembly: GCA_027076245.1. Classification (GTDB taxonomy): domain Bacteria; phylum Pseudomonadota; class Gammaproteobacteria; order GRL18; family GRL18; genus JANELJ01. Next base: position 7,015 of record JALTKC010000374.1, on the reverse strand, counting down.
TCCTAAAGCTTTAATTCATGATAATAATACCCCTTATCTTGCCAAATTTAACCGAAGAAGTCTTGACCCTTATAATAATGCCAGGGTTGAACAGGCCTGTTTGCAAATGGCTGAAGGTGCAGGTCTGAAAGTCAGTCAGGGGATTACCCGTTCTGGTGTCAATGGCCGGGATATGTTGTTAATTGAACGATTTGATGTATTACAAACAAAATCACTGTTAACCAGGCAGCATTTAATAACCATTAATACGCTTCTTAAAAATCCTGACACACAACGCGACCGGGGAGGGGTTTTTCGTTACGATGATATCGCCGATATTATCCGATATTATTCCATAGATGTTGAAGCCGATTTAAGTCAGCTCTTACGAATGATGTTATTTAATCGTGCCATAAATAATACTGATGATCATGAACGAAACTTCAGTTTGATTCATAATGGGGAGGGTTATTGCCTGGCTCCTGCCTACGATCTTGTGCCTTCACTTGTGATGGGGGCTTATTCTGTTGCTGGCTATCAATACAGTCCTGTACCACCAAGACCCAGTGAAGTAAGTAACCATGGAAAAATATTTGGTTTACCTAAAACAGGGGTTAAAAACATTGCCGATGAAGTTATTTCAGCCATTGAGCAATGGCATAAATGGGCACAACAGTGCAATGTTTCAGATAAAGACTTTGAGAATGTCTCAAAGGTACTTCAGATCTGAACCTGGTATTTTCCGGTCGGTCTCTTAACTATTGCAGCCATTTTAATAATCTTATAGGTTTTATCACTGTGGCGGCGGTGCGGCCGTTTGTGGTTTTAGTTAGTAAAGATAGCAGTCTGAAACTAAGTTAAAACGCCTAATTATTATATAGATCAGTAATTTAAATGGTGCCCAGGGCCGGAATCGAACCGGCACGGTATTGCTACCGAGGGATTTTAAGTCCCTTGCGTCTACCAATTTCGCCACCTGGGCTAACAGGTGTGTTTGGAGCGGGAAACGAGATTCGAACTCGCGACCCCGACCTTGGCAAGGTCGTGCTCTACCAACTGAGCTATTCCCGCAACATTTTTTTTGGTACTGTCTCTTTGAAGAGAAGTAAAAATGGAGGCTGGACCCGGAGTCGAACCGAGATCCACGGATTTGCAATCCGCTGCATAGCCATTCTGCCATCCAGCCACAAAAACTCACTTAGGTACGGTTTTTTTAGTAAAAAAGTGGAGTTTGATTGCCTTTGATATAAAGGCCTGAAATCGATTGGAGCGGGAAACGAGATTCGAACTCGCGACCCCGACCTTGGCAAGGTCGTGCTCTACCAACTGAGCTATTCCCGCTTTTTTTCGATGGCGTGTATTTTAACGTGTGTAGAGTTTATGTCAATGGTTTTTTTTCAGGATTTTAAAGTGGTAATCAGCCAATATTTTTGACCATCCTGTAATCATCCATAATAAAGCCTCCGCCGATATCTTTGATTATTGCACCTTTATTGATAAAGCCCATTTTCAGGTAGGCTTTAATGGCATTGGTATTGTATTTGTTGACAGTCAGGGTGATTTGTCTGGTACTGGCCTTAATTGCTTGCTGCTCAATAAATTTAATCGTCTGTTTGCCAAATCCCTGCTTGCGGTATTTCGAAAGAATATAAAATTTACTGAGAAACAGCTCATTATTATGGATTTTAAAGCTGATATAGCCGATTGGCAGGGTGGCTTGATTAAGCTGGTAATATTGATAGTCGTCATGACTTATTTGCCGGCTGATGCTGTCCACGGACTGAAACTTTTCCAGCATATATTCTACCTGGGCAGAACCAATAATTGGGGTAAAGGCTTCCTGCCAGATTACTCTTGCCAGTGCTGTAATAGTCGTTATCTGTTTTTTATCCTGTACTTTCAGGAAGGTGATTTTCATAACACAATATAATGCCGGGTTTAGGAGTTTAAGATCTGATTATGTGTGTGAAAATTCAAAATATCAAACTGCATAATTTCTGTATAATAACATCAGGAACATTCATGCATCATCGTAATCGTACAGGGAATTTCGCTAATGAATACAAAAAAGTCAGTCTTTGGCAAAATGGATGGTATCTGGGAAGTTATTAAGGATACCAGCCAGATCATCAGGCCATGTCGTTTCAGTATTATTCTTTTAATTGCCATACTGGCCTTTTTTATCCTTGCCGATCAGGGGCAGGATGTTTTACGGGCACTGACTGAGCAGGAAAACACCTCTTATTCACAGGTTTTCTGGTTTTACCTGACCTTATTTTTATGGGCGGTTAATACCTGGTACTGGGCCAGGGTTATGCTCCGGTTTAATTTTGATAAGCATGATCAGTACACGGCAGACTGCCATCCTTTAAGTGAGCAACAGAAACAGCGCCGTATCCGGATCCGCCAGTATCTGCCCCGGATTTTGGGTAGTCTGGCTTTTCTGCTTACTGCTTATGCTTTTTATAAAACAGGAACAGGTCAGTCAAACAGTGCCGGTTCTGATGACTGGTTATATTTTACGGCTGCCTGTGTTGTATTTTCAGGACTGTTTCTTCATCTGACCGCTAAGCGGCGGCAGTGGATGAAAAAGCTGCTGGGACAGGCCAGTGCAAAGTTACTGGAACAAAAGTCCTGGTTGAAAAGTCTGGCTCATGATTTTAATGAACCGTCTTCCGAGCAGGCTTATGGCGCCAGTTATACGACTTTGTCTGATGTTCCGGTTTTAACCTGGATTATGCTGGGTACTCTGGCGGCTGTGAGTATTATTCTGTTTGTTTTATTTACTGCTTTGCCCAATTCTGCCGTAGTGCTGGGAACGGCAGCTATTTTTCTGGCCGCGGCTGCAAGCTGGGTGTGTTTTGGCAGTGTCCTGGTTTATGCAGGCAGCAGATACAGTTTTCCTGTGATCTCTTTATTGATTATTGCGGCAATGGGGTTTAGCCTCTGGAATAATAATCATGATATCCGCTACCTGGAAAAACAGCAATTTGCCGGTCGGACAGGGCTGGATAACTATTTTAAAGAGTGGTTAAGCGGGCTTAATCAGGAAAGTGAACAGAAAATCCCTTATTTTATTATTGCGGCTGAAGGCGGCGGGATCAGGGCGGCTTACTGGACTGCACTGGTTCTTTCTGAGTTTCAGGACAGCAATACTGATTTTTCCAGGCATGTTCTGGCTCTTAGCGGTGTTTCCGGCGGCAGCCTGGGGTCGGCTGTATTTGCTGCAGCACTGCATGAGCAGATTCAGCAGGAGGCATTCACTCCTAATGCCGTCAATAAAGGGCTTAAATGCCGCTTAAAGGGGATTGACGATACTGCAGAAGCTTCCATCCGGGAGTGTACCAGCGCCGTACTGGCGAATGACTTTTTAAGCCCTGCGGTGGCTTTTATGCTCTATCCTGATCTGGTGCAGCGTTTTTTACCAATTCCGGTGCCTTCTTTTGATCGTTCCAGAGCGCTGGAACAGTCCTGGGAGGCCGCCTGGGCTAATGTGTTTCCTGCTCAAAACAGGCAGAGTAACTTATTTGCAGATGATTTTTTTGAACTGTGGAATATTAAAAATGAGGATAAATACACTATTCCCAATCTCTTTTTAAATTCTACCTGGGTTGAAACCGGTAAGCGGGTGATCAGCAGCAATCTGCTTATCGAACATCAGCAGTTTTTTGATGCGGTTGATTTCTTTGATGTTTTAAGCCGAGATGTACGCCTCAGTACGGCGGTGCATAATAGTGCCCGTTTTACTTATGTCAGTCCGGCAGGTCGCCTGCACCCACCGGGAAAACCGGTATGGGGGCATCTGGTTGATGGTGGCTATTTTGAAAATTCTGGAGCGACCACAGCATTTAATATTTTATTATCCATCAACAAAAATATTAAAAATTCTGAAAAGTATATACCGGTAGTGATGGTTATTACGAATGATCCGGCTGTGAAACAACCCTGTGACAATACTGAAAACTCTCAGAATCCCTCAGAAAATGACTGCCCCAGGCAGGAATTTATGAACGAAGTTTATTCTCCTGTGGCCACTATGCTTAATACCCGAGGTGCCCGAGGCAGTTATGCCCGTGATGAGATTAAAAAATATGCTCAGAATCTGGGTGGTTTGTATCTGGAAGTGGGGCTGTGCGGAGACAAAGGGCCTCTGCCTTTGGGCTGGACTCTGTCGGATGCAGCTAAAAACAATATGGAACAGCAGTTAAAGGCTTATTTTAAGAATTTTAAACAATCAGGAGAAAACTTTAACTCCCTGAATATTAATCATTTATCAAACCTTAAGGCTATTTTAAAACAGGCTTGCAGTTAGACCCTGTAATTTATTGATAAATTGTAAATTATTACCTATGCTTGAGTAAGGTATTTGTTTAATATGTTTAAAATCAATAATTAATGAATAATAATAATTAATGAACAGTTCTCCGGATAATAGAATTAATCCAGATTTAAAGTCTGATAAACTGCAGTTTTTTGAAGGACAATCAACACAGGACTGTCGGGATAAAAAAGCAGAATCACGCTTACCATGGAAGGTTATGGTGATTGATGATGATAAATCCACCCATGATGTTACGGCCATGGTTTTAAATGGCTTTAACTATGAAGGGCGTGGGCTTCATATTATCAGCGGCTATTCCGCTCAGGATGTATATCAGTTGCTGGAAGAACATCCCGATACCGCCGTTATTTTACTTGATGTGGTTATGGAGAGCGAACAGGCCGGACTGGAAGCGGTCCGCTATATTCGGGAGGAATTAAAAAACCGCTTTATTCGAATTATTTTGCGTACCGGGCAGCCGGGCCATGCTCCGGAAACTGAAATTATTACTCAGTATGATATTAATGACTATAAAGATAAATCTGAACTTACAGCCGTTAAGCTAAATACAGCCCTGGTGGTTGCCCTGCGTTCCTATCAGGATCTTAAAACTATCCACTCCCTGGCCATGTCCAATGAAATACTTGAGCAGCTGGTTAATGAACGAACCCTGGCCCTTGGGCAAACTAATCGTAAGCTGAAAGAAGAAGCCTTAAAAAGAATGGAGAGTGAAATCCGTCTTCTGGAAGCACAGCGTCTGGCAAGGATAGGCAGTTGGGAATGGGAACTGGACAGCAATAAAGTGATTTTTTCGGATCAGGTTTTCAGTATTTTTAATCTGGATAAAGAGACTTCAGAGCTGACTTATAACAGCTTACTTAAATGGGTTCATAATGAAGATCGTGATATTGTAAAGTATGAACATGACAGGGCAATTAAGGAAAAACGGCCCTTTTTTAGTATTGAACATCGCATTGTTTTACCGGATAAATCCATCCGTTATGTTTCACAGCAGGGTGAAGTGGTAGAAGCAGAAGGACAGACAGTTAAAATTGTTGGTACTTTTCAGGATATTACCGATCGTCATCTGGCTGATCAGGAAATGAAAAAGCTGTCTCTTGCAGTAGAGCAGACAGCCGATTCTATTATGATCACCGATGTTAACGGCAGAATAGAATATGTAAATTCGGCTTTTGAGGAAATAACCGGTTATAAAAAATCTGAAATTATGGGGCAAACCCCTCGTATTTTAAAGTCAGAGGCTCAGAATAAAAAATTCTATCGTCGTTTATGGGAGTGTATTTTAAATGGTGATGTTTTCAGTGATGTCATTATTAATCGTCGTAAGGACGGTACACTTTATTATGAAGAAAAGACAATTACCCCGCAAAAGGACATTATGGGGAAGATCACGCATTTCATCTCATCCGGTAAAGATATTACCGAACGTATGGAATCGCAGGAACTGCTTAAGCACCTTGCTCACCATGATAACCTGACAGGGATGCCCAATCGCTTACTGTTTCAGGACAGGCTCCACCAGGCTATGTCCCGTGTCAGCTGGCATAAGCGTATAATTGCCATTCTGTTTATTGATCTGGATCGTTTCAAACGGATCAATGATACCCTGGGGCATGAGGTAGGTGATCAACTATTGTGTCAGGCAGCAGAGCGCTTAAATGGTTGTGTACGGGAAGGTGATACGGTAGCTCGTCTTGGAGGTGATGAGTTTGCTGTTATTCTTAATGATCTGGCTTCCAGGGATGATATTTCTCCCATCTGCGAAAAAATAATTCATTCCCTGACCCAGCCTTTTATCATCAACAAAAATGAACTGTTTGTATCAGCCAGTATTGGTATTGCACAATTTCCGGTGGATGGTGACGATAATAAGACGCTACTGAAAAAAGCGGATATGGCCATGTATGAGGCCAAGGCCAAAGGCGGTGAAAATTACTGCTTTTATTCTGAACAGGGCAATGCCGGGCAGTTTGAACGACTGTCTCTGGAATCCAAATTAAGGCGGGCTCTGGAAAATAATGAGTTCTTTCTGCATTATCAGCCTCAACTGCATTTAAAGAGTGTGCAGGTCATCAGTAGAGAAGTGCTGCTGCGCTGGACGCATCCGGAGTTCTCAGATATTACCCCTAATATTTTTATTCCGGTTCTGGAAGAAACCGGACTGATTTCACCAGTCGGAGAGTGGGTTATATTACAGGCCTGTAAGGACGAAATGGTTCGTCAGCAAGCCGGCCTTGCACCCCAGAGAGTGGCGGTTAATTTATCTATTCGTCAGTTTAAACAAAGCGATTTTGTCAGCCGGGTCGAAGATATTATTAATCAGACGGGTATTAACGCAAATTGTCTGGAACTGGAAGTGACCGAAGGCCTGTTGATTAAGGACATTTCAGAAACTGCAAAAACCCTGCATGAACTGCATGAATTAGGCGTTAAGTTATCTATTGATGACTTTGGTACCGGCTATTCCTCTATGAATTATCTGAAGCGCCTGCCTTTTGATACCTTAAAAATTGATCAGTCCTTTGTCAGGGATATTTTACAGAACAAGGATGATGCGGCCATTACCAGTGCCATTATTACCCTGGCTCATAGTATGGAGCTGGAAGTGGTGGCCGAAGGGGTGGAAACCATGGAACAGCTGCAGTATCTGTATCGACAGGGCTGTGATCTGATCCAGGGTTTTCTGTTTGAACG
>JALTKC010000373.1 GCA_027076245.1 Gammaproteobacteria bacterium | reverse complement strand
ATAGATGGACTTAACCAGTCGATTGGTCAGTTCAGTCTGTTTAGCGGCTTCCTGCATGGTGGCACTGATATCATCAAAAAGGGCTTTCATGGCTTTTTTCATGCCGGTAGTGGTCCAGCTGCCTTTCATCAGAGTACGGGCTTCATTCACCTGTTTGTCCAGTCGATCCAGATCAATAATGGATTTAAGGCGGTTATGCTGGCCGGAGAGGATCTGACGGCTGGACTGCAGGGCTTCAGCATTGCGGTGATAAACCGCCTGTTCTGCCCGGGTTTTTTCCAGCAGGCGCTGAATAATATTCTCATTTTTACCGCTCAGACCGCTGAGGTTTTCAATGGATTTTTTTCTGGAATTAAACTGAGTCAGAAGAATACCCTTGGATGTCTGCATCATTTCATTAATATCCGTGATCAGGGTATTACGAACCAGTTGTTCCTTACTGGGCAGAATCTCATTGGACAGGACATTTTCCATGGCTTCCAGATTACTGTCTTTCAGTAACTGGGCATCATGTTTAACCCGTGCAATCAGGCCTTTCTGAGCAGAAATGGCAAATACCCGCCTGGTATCAATATTCAGTGTTTTAGCCGTTTCTGAACACATCCTGTGAATGCTGCCTTTGACTTCATGAGTGGTTTTTAATTCGTCCCACAGGGTATCAATTTTATTGAGAGCCACCACCAGACCATTATTATGATTGCGGCGGAAACTTTTCAGGTGCCGGCGCCAGATATCCATATCGGAACGGGTCACACCGGTATCCGCGGCGAGCACAAAAATAGCGGCCTGGGCATTGGGCAGCATATTAATGGTCAGTTCTGGTTCATTACCCAGAGAGTTCAGCCCGGGTGTGTCCAGTATGCACAGCCCCTGTTCCAGAAAAGGGTGTGGAAAATTAATCAGAGCATGTCGCCACATGGGGATTTCCACTGTGGCATCTTCAGCCAGTTCCGTGCCGTTGTCATCGGTAATAATGTCATAAAGGCCCAGACGCTTGGCTTCGCGGGCTTTGACTTTTTTGGTATTGGTGATCTGGGCAAAGGAACTGGCCATGCTGTCCGGTGAGGTCACATCCAACTGAATATGGGTCCAGTTCACCAGATTCTGTTTCTGTTCCGTAATGCTATTGTCTTCCAGTCGGCTTTCAATCGGCAGCAGGCGCATATAAGGTTTGGGTTCATCGACATCAAAAAACAGTTCGGTTGGGCACATAGTAGTGCGCCCGGCCTCACTGGCCAGCAGACGGCGTTTAAACTGGGAGAAAAAGATGGCATTAATCAGCTCGGTTTTACCGCGGGAAAATTCACCCACAAAGGCCAGGGTGATCCGGTCGTGTTTGAGGGTCTGCAGGGTTTCGTAAATTTTAAGACTTTGCTCACTGTCTTCCAGCCCTGTGGTATCCAGCCAGTCCTGAAAGTTTTCTATGGCCTCTACCAGGTCACTTTTCCATTTTCCATAGGCATGGATATTGTCGAAAAAGTTTTCATTTGTCATGGTGTTATTCCCATCCCGTTTTCTATCTTTTTAAGAATAGCAGATAGAGGAAAAAAATAAGCCGTAAAATTGTGATAGATGTCTATTTGTGAAATAAATATGACAGAAATAAGAAGCTGAGTAAGAAAAATCTGACTTTAGCCAAAAATGGCCGGCACCAGCATCAGCAGTAAATTAAGTACGATAAAGACCAGAATCGGTGATAAATCCAGACCGGAAAACGGTGGCAGTATTTTTCGGGCAGGGCGCATAACCGGCTCGGTAATATGATGAATCAGTGCTGTGGCGGGATTATAAGTGCCGGGATTAACCCAGCTGATAATGATCTGTACAATAATCGCAAAAAAGTAAATATACAGCACCAGGGTCAGTAATGAACCGATACTGTGCCAGAGCAGAAAAATGGGGTTAACGGAAATGCCCCTTATGGCAAATAACAGCAGGTTTTCAATAAACTGCAGAATATAGGCGAGGATAAGGGATGAAACATCCAGGCCGAACATGCCGGGAATTACCCGGCGCATGGGGTTTAATACCGGACTGGTGGCTTTAACAATAAACTGAGACAGGGGATTATAAAAATCGGCACGCACCACCTGTAATAAAAAACGCAGTAGGACAATAATAATATACAGGCCAAAAAGGGTGCTGATCAGATAGCTGCCTGCATTAAGAAAAAAGTTATCCATTTATTGTTTCCTGTATATTTCCTAAAAAATAGTCTTATTTGTCTTCTGAACCCAGTATTTCGGCCAGTTCACGGGAACGGCTCTGGGCACCCTGCAGAGCTTTTAAAAACAGGGCTTCCAGTTGCCCATCCTGTAAAATGCCAATGGCTCGTTCAGTGGTGCCGCCGGGTGAGGTAACCTTTGTTCTTAAAACTTCGGGGCCGTCCTCGCTTTCCAGAGCCATTTTAGAAGCACCAAAAGCGGTTTGCAGGGCCAGTAAATGGGCGGTTTTTTGATCCAGCCCCAGTTGTACTCCGGCTTTTTCCAGAGCTTCAATCACCAGGAAAATATACGCCGGGCCGCTGCCGGACAGAGCCGTTACCGCGTGCATATCTTCTTCCTGCTCCAGCCATAAAGTCAGGCCCACTGCCCGCAGTATGGACTCGGCCAGAATACGCTGTTCATCACTGACCTGGGCATTGGCAAACAGGGCGGTTGCGCCGCTTTGTACCAGTGCCGGCGTGTTGGGCATACAGCGGACCAGAGCCAGTTCTTTACCGCTTTGAGCACCCAGCCAGCGTTCAATATCCTGACATAAGACTCCCGCTGCAATAGAGATAAATAAGGAGGCCTGTGACTGTGCTTTTGTCTGCGCCTGTTCACTGATTTCCCGACAGACTACGGCTAATTGCTGAGGTTTGACGGCCAGTACCACGACATCGACGGCTTTAACCAGTGCAGAATTATTCTGTGCAATATTCAGTTTAAACTGTTCCGCTAACTGTGCGGTCTGTTCAGCATTGGGGTCGCTGACCCAGATGTTGTCACCGGCAACTCCGGTGGCTGTTAAACCGCCTATCAGACTATAGGCCATATTACCGGCACCGATAAAACCAATTTTTTTATTTATCATCTGTGTTTAGCTCTGTTTTAAAATCGTTTCCTGAATGGATGGTAAATTTAAGTGTCCCTTGGGCCGAATAAAGCCGTTCCAATACGCACAATCGTAGCGCCTTCTGCAATGGCCGCTTCCAGATCGCCGGACATACCCATGGATAAAGTATCCATATTCAGTTTAAACTGTTCGTTTAATTTATGCATCAGTTCATTTAAGCGGTGAAATGGAATACGCTGCTGCTCAAACTCATTTTCGGGTCTGGGTATGGCCATCAGACCCCGTACCTTTAAATGGGGCAGGCTAATAATATTCTCAAGAGCATTAAATACTTCGGTAGGTGAAAAACCAGATTTTTGCGGTTCTTCACTGATATTGATCTGCAGACAGATATTCAAATCCGGTAAATTTTCCGGACGCTGGGCACTGAGGCGTTGGGCAATTTTTAAACGGTCAACGGAATGTACCCACTGGAAATGTTCGGCAATATCACGGGTTTTATTGGACTGTATGGGGCCGATAAAGTGCCAGACAATGTCTTTATATGGGCACTGCTGTATTTTCTGCAGGGCTTCCTGAACATAACTTTCCCCAAAATCCCGTTGTCCCTGCTCATACAGTACCAGTATTTTTTCCAGGGGATGGCGTTTGCTGACCGCCAACAAAAGCACCTTTTTGTCCGGTTGAACAGCCGCAGAATGATGACTTTTTTTCAGTGCCTGCTCAATCCGGTAATTAATGTGATCAAGTTGGTTTAAAGAATTGCGCATTATGGTCTATACTGATATTTGAAAAATAACTATAAACACTCAGTGTGATGTAAATATCTCATTTACA
>JALTKC010000372.1 GCA_027076245.1 Gammaproteobacteria bacterium | reverse complement strand
CCCGTTTGTTTGCCACCCTTTGCAGTTATTTGTCCTTTATATGTGGTTTTATCATCAGACCAGATAATGACTTTACCGCCTTTACCCGTTATAACCGCATCGGCATTAATATGACTGCCTTTTTCCACACTGGTTTTTTCAGCTGTTTTTAGATCCCCCTTACCCTGGAAATCACCTCCTACAAGAACTTCTCCCCCGCCCTGAATACCGGAAACATCAATATTTGTTTCTGATTTTAGCCTGATCTTTTCCCCTGTAATATTGACTTTACCGGCCTTTGAGTTTGCGTTAAGTCCTCTGGCTGAAACAGAAGCATTTATGTTAACTGACTTTTCAGCTTTAATTATTATTGAGCCAGCTGTTGAATTTTTAGAGTCAGCCAACAGTCGACCCGACACATCAATTCTATTGCCATTTAAAATAATATTACCGGCTTCAGACTGACCTGAAACATCTATCTCACCGGTATTAACAATATCACTACTGCTGCCGCCTATCAGAAAGACATCCCCGCCCTGCTTCTGGATTCTGGAGGCTTTTATGACACCTTCATTATTAACCACCTGACTGAATACTTCTTTGGCGGTACTGGCAGATAAGATTACATCCCCCCCTTCTGCAACAATCTGCCCTGTGTTGGATACGGCTTGTTTAATATGTCGGTCTTTTTCAATAAGTTCTCGATTAATTTCAAACTGAATTAGACCATCCCCATCAAAGTCAACAGTAACCTTGTCTGCTGACACCATAGCGACATTACCCAGTCTGGCATAAATACGGCCTTCATTCATGACACTACTGCCAATCATAACTACACCACTGCTGGCAGCCTTAATTAAGCCTTTATTTATGATTTTACCTGGGTATTTTTTAGAATCCTGAGTAAAAACATACCGGCCATTCATAAAATCATCAGTTTTAATATTAAGACTGCTGGCGACAATGCCACCAACATTAATTCGAGCGGTTTTTCCAAACACTACCCCATTAGGGTTTACAATAAAAACCTGACCATTAGCATTTAGCTTACCTAAAATTGTGGTTGGATTTTGATTAACAATACGGTTTAACACTGCAGAAGAAGCACCTGGCTGGATAAATTTAACGCTTTCATTCGCATTAATATTAAAACTGTTCCAGTTAATGACTGCACGGTTACTTTGCTGGTGTATTACGGTATTATTATTTGAAGGGTGTATATCTGCCTGACCGGCAATAACATGACCACCTTGCGGAGCAGCATATAAGGCGGAAACTAAAAAAGGGTTAGCAATAACAAGTCCACCGGCAGCCGGTAAAAAACTATTACGAATGGACTGTATCAGATTAAAATCGTCCCTGATTGCTTGCTTCATCTTAACATCCTGTTAAATTCTTTTGGTTCTAGGTTTTTAAAAATGGTAGCTTAGTTCAAAGTAGTATTGAGGATCTCTGTCGTTGCTGGGTTCGGGTTTTCCAACCGGTTTAGCCATATAGAAACGACCCAGTACACCGTAAATTTCTTTAAGCTGTATTGAAAAGCCATAGCCTTCCAGTTTAATAGTGTCCTTTTGAAAGTACAGTGGATCATTAATCCAGCCTTTTGTTGAGTCATAGAAAAAAGACAGATTAATAATATCCCGCCATTTTCTGCCTGCAAAGGCATTATAGTCTCCGACTAATGGTAAACCCACGTTCCATTCCAGGGAGATCAGGTAACCCTTATCACTTAAATACTCTGAGACAGGATATGCCCTGACACTGTTCGGCCCACCTAACTGAAATTGTTCCAGTGAAGTTAATAAGTCATCAGAATACTGTGTATTGAGTTTAAAAATTAATGACTGATCATAAGGCAAGGACTGTACCCGGGCGATATTAAGATTCCAGCGGTCAAAATCTCCACCTGCATAATCACCGCTGCCACCTCTTCGCCCTGCATTTTCATCACCCGATCCATCCATTGAACCCAGGGCATCACCCAGTCCACGGTGGTAACTGAGATCAATCATATTAATACCGTTAAATCTTTCATCTATACCGTCATAGAGCAGCTGACCGGAAAGCACGGTTAATTTGTCTTTCGCCAGTCTGATGCCAAATTCAGATTCAGAGGTTGCTCTTTTGCTGGCCAGAGATAAACGTCCATAAATATTATGTTCACGGCTGCGTATAAAAGCACGCCTTAGATAAAGTTCTGTGGTTTCACTGTCACCTGAAATCCCTAAAGCCTGTGCCACCCGACCGATAGTGTAGTCATTGGTATTATAAGAAAGACCAAAATAGGTTGCCTCATCAAAAATCAACTGTTCAAAATTAACGGCATAATAATCGGAATTTGATGGAGAATCAGCTTTTAACACCTGAAAATTTAACTGATTGACCTGATTAAAAAGGCCGTTTACATGCATTCCAATCAGGGTTCTTCTGTCCCCGGTATATTCAGAACCGTAATTATCATAACGGATAAAGCCTCCAAAACGGTCTTCATCCTGAACCAGAAGTTCCAGATCAGTGGTGCCGGGCCGGGAACCTCTCTGAAAGCTACCCGTTACGGCAAAACCGGGAAAATCATTCATTAAGAGCAACAACCGTTCCATTTCATACTTGTTAACCGCGGTATCAATAGATGATTGAAACGTTTTTTTATAAATAGTCTGTTCATAAACCTCATTCCCTCTGACAGACACTTCACCAAGTTTGCCTTCAATAATTTTAATCAATACGCTTCCGTCCTGGACTTTTTGCGGAGGCAAATAGGCCTGGGCAAGAATATAACCTTTCTGGCGATAATACTGGGTAAGCTTATCCGCTATGAACTGGATTTGACCAATGCTTAGTTCGGATGACTGGGTTTCTTTTATGGCAAGCTGCTGCTGTTCCTCTAACAGGTTTTTAGTCAGCCTGCTTAAAGAGTCTGCAGAGATATCCTCATGTTCAACGATCCCTGTCAACCTGATGGCTGTAATATTTACTTTTGGACCTTCTGTAATATCAAGAGGACGTTCATGTACAGGTGGGATTGGAAAATATTCGGGTGACTTCTGAGGTAAGGTAATATTATCCTGCCGGGAAGGATCAACGCCTCCCGGAGAACTAGCGCCCAGACCCGCTGCATAAGCTGATGAAAAATTAAGCAGGAAAACCAGACAGAGAAAAAACGGTCCTGTATAAAACCATCGTGTGATAGTGAATACCAGACATTTTGAATTCATTTTACATCCTTATAAACACATCCCGTTCCTTCGGGAAGACAACTTACCACCTGTAATAACTATCTATTAGACTGAATAGTTATTACCCTACTTTTCATTACTCAAGTTATTACTCAAGATTTTATTCAAGTTTAGCTATACTGCCAAGTTAACCAATAATAACATCCGGACTACCTGCAGCAACAAAACTACCGCAACTGACTGCGTCACCTACTCTACCAACCGGACGGCCATTAACAAACACCGTGGCCGAACCAGAGGCCAGCTTACCGGGATGAGGCCTGCAGTTACTGCAGCCATGCGGAGCATAATCATCGCCTACGCGGACAACGGGAATACCATTGACAAAAACATTAGAGCTGGAAGAAATTGAAGGTCTGGGAGGAAAACATCCATGTCCTGTGCATACATCACCGAGTCGTGTTACTGCCGGCATAATAATTAATCCTTTAATCATTAACTTAATCTTAAAGCTTTTTTGAAAACAAAGACCTGAATCCTTACTCGAACCTGTTTTGCATAAACCGGTATAAGCTCAGAACCTTTGATAACTTTCGAGATATTAGCATAAACTTATTTGAGGATCACGAATTTTTTTAGAAAAATTGAAAATTTAATTTGCCCCTGATAGAATTTGCCAAGGAAATTAAGTTATAACATTTTATTTTTTAATTATTTTATTTTTTAATTATTTTAGTTATAC
>JALTKC010000371.1 GCA_027076245.1 Gammaproteobacteria bacterium | reverse complement strand
ATATAGAAAAAATATTTGAAGAAAATATAATTTATTCATTGAAGCAAAGATTAGTTAGGAACAAAGAAACCTTATTAAGGTTTAGTGATATCTTGCATAAGGCAAGCGACGAAGAAGATGGCGATATTGCTTTTTCAGCATTTAATAAAGATATAGAAAAAGCAATTAAAAGTTTAAAGTCTTTAGGAAGTAAGTTGTCATCGAAAAGTAAAAATCATCATCATTAACCTAACAAATAGCTGCACCAGACAATTAAAAGCGGCGCTTGTTTTGCTAGAAAAGCAGCAAAAACGCGCCACTTTTAATTGCTGGTGAGCAAGGCGTTAGGCGAGGTAAGACTCAGCGGTTTGTGCTATCTCTGGAAATTCGCGAAGAATTTTTTATCGGTAGTAATAAGAGGAACATCCAGATATTGTGCTAAGGCAACAAACTCACAATCATATACAGAGCACTGGCTACTTTTAACGAGTTGCATAATATGTGCAGATGAAATTTCATATTCATGATCTGTCAGTAATTTTTCCGCTTGCTGAATGATGAGTAAAATTTCATCTATATTTAATAAATTCTTTCGTAAGTATTGGGCTAAGACATTTCTGAATTCACTACGCCATAATATGGGAGCAACGCAATTAGAATCAGAAGATAACAAGTCCTCACTTTGTTGAGAACGATCACCTGTAATATATAAATAAGAAATAATGTTGGTATCTACAACAATCATGGGCGACCTTTATTTTTAAAATCATTTAGTTCCTGGTCTGTGATATTATGCTGTAGAGTTTTGGCTCTTAATTTTCTGGCTATCTCGATATGTTCAGAAACATCGATTTTATGTGTACCAAGCGTGCGCTCTACGCAGTAGAGGATTTCGCTATTTAAGCTTCTGTGGTGAACACTTGCGGCAGTTTTTAATTGTGCGTAGAGAGAATCTGGTATATTTTTTAGGGTAATTGCAGGCATTTGATATCTCCAAATAAAACCAATATGGTGTAATATATGGTATAAATTTCAACCCATTTCAACAGAAAATCGCCTAACGAATAAGCTTGGATTGTGAAAACGGAGCGACCCGGCAGGCAGGATATGCTGCAAGACTAACCACAGGAGCTGAACACCAGAAACTGTTTTGTTCTGACTGAGTAAGCTTTACGACTTCTCTTTAATTGTAATAGTATCATTACCAAGGGAAGCTGACGGTATAATTTCCTGTGCCTGAATATTGGTACTGGCCATGAGTATGCTGATTAGATTCAGGCTGATGAAATGCTTTGGCCTGTGTATCATCCGCTCTGTTCCTGTTTCTTAACCTGCTGCCAGACGGTTTCCAGTTCTTCAATAGAGGCCTGTTCCATACGCTGCCGGTCATAATGGTAAAACTGTTCCATGTTCCGGAAACGCTGGGAGAATTTATGATTACTGACCCGCAGGGCTTTTTCCGGATCAATGTCCAGTTTTCTGGCCAGGTTGACGCAGGTGAACAGTACATCCCCCATTTCTTCCTGCATACGTTCAAACTGCCGGGCTTTTAGTTCGCTCTGCTGCTCTGGTACAAAGCCGGCGGAATTTTTCTGCAGCTGTTTATATTGCTTTATTTCATCCTGCAGTTCCTGCAGCTCACCCTGAATAATGGGCAGGACTTCTTCTGCGCTGTCCCAGTCAAACCCCACCTGGGCAATGCGCTTCTGAATTTTAACCGCACGGGTCATGGCGGGAAGAATTTTGCTGATATTATCCATCAGGCTCGGTGTCTGCCCGGCTCCTGTACTCTCCCCTTTTTCAGCTCTGGTCTGCTGATTTTCAAGCTCTTTCTGTTCCTCCCAGGCTTTTAAAAAAGCGGCCTCATTTTCGTATTGATGGTCACTGAACACATGGGGATGGCGGCGCACCATTTTATCCGCAACGGCGGCGGCAATATCGTCAAAGTCAAACAGACCCTCTTCTTTGGCCAGTTGGGCGTAAAAGACCACCTGGAATAATAAATCACCCAGTTCTTTTTTGACTTCATCCATATCACCCTGTTCAATGGCCTCTGCCACTTCGTAGGCTTCTTCCAGGGTATAGGGAACCAGGGATTTATAATCCTGTTTAAGATCCCAGGGACAGCCGGTATCGGGATTGCGCAGGGCGCTCATAATATCCAGCAGGCGTTGTAGATGCTGCATAGTAAAACCTGTTATTCAGAAAATATGGAAAATATGAATAAGACAAGAAAGAGTATAACCGGTTTGCGGTTTTTATGCTTGAGACGAAGGGGGGTGAGATACTTTTACTACAGGGGATTATTACCCCCCTCATCCTGACCTTCTCCCCAGAGGAGAAGGAACAAGGGGGATGCAGGTTAATTAGCGGCCAACCCCGTCTACAGATAACAGGGCATTAATGACTTCATCTTCAAGATTAATGCGATCCGCCAGTAATTCACCAACACCGTTTAAGCATTCCTCTAATTGTTCGCATTTTAGTTCTGAAACATCACTGCTGTAACGGTCATGGAAATCCAGCAGTTTCTGGGTATTATCCACCAGCTCCGGATAAATGCTGTCGGCAATTTTTAATACTGAAGTACGGCGTTCCTTATTTTCTTCCAGGTAATTGTACAGATGAAAATGCGCTTTAGCGGTATAGTCCACCATGGATTCGCAGAAATCTTCCAGTACTTCCTGCAGGGTATCACTGATTTCAAAAGGCTGGTATGTCATGACTTCTTTATACTGAGTCAGTGCAGTCGTTCTGGAGTCAATCAGCGATTCAACAATACGGCGGGAATTGACGCGGCGGTCTTTGACAATGGTATCTGCCATTTTTAGTTCCTGTTAACAAACTTATCTTGTAATTTCAGATTTTGCTTCTTTCTAAAGCGTTTGAGTAGCCTATATTACCTGTTAATTTTAAAAAAATCGAAAATTTTCTTTATTTTCCAGACCAGTAATATGAAAAATCCTACAAGCAGACTGAAATTAACGATTTATTTTCAGTCTAACAATATAAACAATCTCAGAAAAAATCATTTAGGCTGCACTTGGCTTATTTTAAATATTTATACTATATTTGCATTAATCAGATATTTTTTAAAAAATCAGCCTAATATTAAAGTTTTCAGCTGATTTGTCGTTATAACAAGCAGGCTGCTGATTTTGCAGCAAAATACTGAACCTACTGGCTAAATATTTAAGAGAAATACACCATGGCTAATTTTATTCAATCGGTTGATGAACGTACCAACCTGGCAGGCACTAACCGGCTGGAGGTACTTTTATTCAGTCTGGGTAAAGACGACTCTACCGACCGGCAGGAAGTTTACGGCATTAATGTCTTCAAGGTCAGAGAAGTAATGCAGGTACCTGATATTACCCATGCCCCGGATATGCCTGATTCCGTTGAAGGCATGACCAGCCTGCGCGGAACCATGGTGCCAGTGGTTAACCTGCCTAAATTCTGTGGTTTGAATATTTCTGATGAGCCGCAGATTCTGATTGTGACCGAATACAATAAACACATGCAGGGTTTTCTGGTGCACTCGGTAGAAAACATTCTACGTCTGCAATGGAATGATATTAAAGTGCCACCGCCAATGATGTCTGATCGCTTAGGCGGACTGGTTACTGCCGTCACTGAACTTCAAGATGGCCGTATTGCCATGATTATGGATGTGGAAAAAGTACTGGCAGAAACCGCCCATTTTGCCCAGGAAGAAAGCTATTTTGAAGAAGTCAGCTCTCTGGAAGGCCAGGGTTATACCATTTTATTTGCGGACGACTCCTCCGTTGCCCGTTCCCAGATAGAACGCACCCTGGATCATATGGGTGTTGCCCATGTCAGTGCTATGAATGGTGCAGAAGCCTGGACCAAACTCAAGGAAATTGCCTCCCGAGCAGAAACTACCGGCTTACCGGTG
>JALTKC010000370.1 GCA_027076245.1 Gammaproteobacteria bacterium | reverse complement strand
GCATTCATGCCGACGACTTAGTGAACATCTGTCTGATTGCCGGACTTAGTCCTGATATTGAGGGCATTTATAACTGTTCCGACGGTCATCCCACCACCATGTACGACTATTTTATGCGTGTCGCCCGTGCCAGCCATTTACCGGAACCACCGGCCATCAGTCTGGAACAGGCCCGCTCCGAACTTTCCAGCGGTATGTTGTCCTATATGGATGAGTCGCGCCGTATTGATAACCGTAAACTGCTGAAAGACTTTAAACTGACTTTACAATACCCTGATCTGGAGCAGGGATTAAACTTCAACTGATTAATTTAGGTTAAACGAACTATCTTGATATAGATCGTCATTTTCTAAACACCAGAGCAGAAAAACTTTCTAAAACACTGGTAGTTCAGGTATTATCGGATTAATATCCACTATAGATCAGTTATGAACAGAACAGGCATACCAGCCACCTAACAAAGAGTCCGGGCAATGAGTTTACTTGACCAGTACAATCGGGAAATCAAATACCTGCGGTTATCGGTAACGGATCGATGCGATCTGCGCTGTTTCTATTGCATGCCTAAAGGCTTTGACGGTTATGAAGAACCGGAAGACTGGCTCAGCTTTGACGAAATTGAACGGATTATTGCCTCCTTTACCCGTCTGGGCGTCAGTGCCGTGCGTCTGACCGGCGGTGAACCTTTACTGCGTAGGGATCTGCCCGTACTGGCTCAGCGTCTGTCCGCCCTGCCCGGTCTGGATGATTTATCCCTCAGTACCAACGCTACCCGTCTTGGTAAACATGCCGAGGCTCTGTACAAGGCCGGTATTTCCCGTATTAATGTCAGCCTGGACACCGTCAATCCACAGAAGTTTAAGGACATTACCCAGGGTAAACTGAAAAAAATTACCGATGGTCTTCTGCAGGCCAAAGCCATCGGCCTTGATCCCATAAAGATCAATATGGTGATTATGAAGGGCGTCAATGATGACGATGTTGAGGCCATGGTGGATTTCTGTATGGAGCACGATTTTACCCTGCGCTTTATTGAAACCATGCCCGTCGGTGATACCGGACGTAATGCCGTGGATCACTACATCAGTCTGGACATTATTGAACAGCGTCTGGCCGAAAAATATGAGTTGATCCCGGCCGTTATGTCCGGCGCCGGCCCGGCACGTTATGTACAGGTGGCCGGAACCAATCTTAAAATCGGTTTTATCACCCCCATCTCCCAGCATTTCTGTGACACCTGCAACCGGGTGCGTCTGTCTGCTACCGGCACCTTATATATGTGTCTTGGCGATGAACACAAATACGAACTGCGTCATCTGCTGCGTGAGGGTATCAGTGACAACGATCTGGATCAGATCATCCGCAATGCCATAAACCTCAAACCCCTGAAACATGAATTTAACGAGAAACCCGAAAAAGTCGTCCGCTTTATGTCCATGACCGGCGGCTAAACACGCCTGTCCCCCTAAAACCTTCCACCTGGAACCTAAAACCTGCTCTTTACCTGATACAGATCAGTTTTTTGCTCTTTTATGACACTGATCCATAGCGTTATAATTAAATTATTAGAATTAATCTTTTTTTAATTCAAATTAAACTAATTTATTCAACTCAACAAATTAGTTTAATAAAGGGCAGGTGAATTATGGGTGTATCAGAAAATAATGCTCACTATGGGCACCGTCTCAGAGTTTACCGTAAAATCGGTGATGTCATTTACGACGAAGTTTACTACCTGACTGAAAACGGCAAACCAGTAACCAAAAAACGCGAACGGGAAATTCGCGCCCTGGCCAAAGCCAGAGATAAGGAACTGCTGGCCATGCAGAAAGAATATCAGCAGGAAATGGAAGCCGCCAACCCGATTAAATTCCACAGCGATGGCCGCATTGTGGGCCTCACACGCCAGCAGCAGCGCAACAAGGGCAGAGTAGTGGATATTTTCAAGCTGCGTATTCGCCTGCCCGATGGCAGTATTTCCTGGGGCAGCATCAGTATTGATCTGCACGGCTTTGACAAAGCCTTTGATATGGCACTGGATCGTATTGTTGAGGTGCTGGGTATTAACCGAAGAACCAAGATTTACCGGAACATGAAAGCGGCCAAAAAAGCTTATTAATTTACCTTGGTACAGATCAAGGCAAAGTTAATATTTTTTTATAAAATATCAAAGGTAATACTTATTAAAAATGCCATCCTGTTAATAGCACCTCTTGATTGCAAAAGAACAGGATGGCTCTAATAAAAATAATAAACGGTCCCATTTCTATTATTATAAAAGACCGTAATTAAGGGATTATTATCCCTCCCTCCGACAAAAAATCAGACAGCAGTTTACAACTGCTCAAAATCAATAACATTCAAGAGGTATCCCCTCATGTTGAAACTGAGCAAGGCTTTGAGTTGCGTATTTAACAGAAAATACCTGCTACTATCCTGTTTGCTGTTTAATTTTATGCCGCCGCTGGCGCTTGCCGACAGTCCACCTGGTGCCAGCATGGCTGCCGTAGAAGGTGGTAATACTGAGATGGGTATTAATGAATACGATATAACGGCCAAAAAACGCCCGGTTGATAAGTCAGTCGTCATTCTGGGTGAAAAAGCCGAAGACACCTCTACAACGGACCACTCTAAATTAAAAGAACTGCAGGGTCCCTTTAGCAGCGGCCCGGAAGTCACCAAAGCCTGCCTGAGCTGCCATAATAAGGCCGGCCATCAGTTTATAAAAAACAAACACTGGACCTGGAAAGTTCATATTGATAAAACCGGACAGGATCTGGGCAAGAGTGTTCTGGTTAATAACTTCTGTACCAATGCCGCCGGTAATGAAGGCATGTGCGCCCAGTGTCATTCCGGTTACGGCATGACCGATGCCCGTACCTATGACTTTAAAAATGAAGCCAATATCGACTGTCTGGTTTGCCATGAGTCCACCGGCACGTATTACAAACTCCCACCCACCCCCGGCAATAAAGCCTGTGCCGTTATGTTTGAAGGCAAACCCAAAATTGACCTGACCAAAGTCGCACAAAGTGTCACCCTGCCGGGACGCAGTAACTGCGGAGCCTGTCACTTTTACGGCGGCGGCGGAGATAATGTTAAACACGGTGACTTATCCTCAGTACTCTTTGAACCGGCCAGAAGTGTGGATGTCCACATGGGTGTGGATGGAGAAAACTTCTCCTGCATTATCTGCCATGTAGGCGAAGGCCATGAATGGTCTGGCAGCCGTTATGAGCCCATAGCCAAAGACAGCATAGGTCAGGGCAAGCCCGGTCTGGCACGACAGACGGCAACCTGTGAAAGCTGTCATGGCCTGCAGCCCCATCCCGCTGATTTAATGGGGCTGAAACTCAATGATCATACTGACCGGGTAGCCTGCCAGACCTGCCATATTCCCGAATACGCAACCGGCGGCGTCGCCACTAAAATCCACTGGGACTGGCGCACCGCCGGTAAACTGAAAAATGGTGAAGGCTATCGAGAAGAAGGCTATATCCAGGGTAATGGAGAACCCCGTCATACTTATAAATCCATTAAGGGTAATTTTAAATACGGTGAAAACCTCAGGCCCAGGTACATCTGGTTTAACGGGACTGAACGTTATCTGACTGTTCACGATAAGTTTGATCCCAATAAACCGGTAGAAATTAATCATCTGGAAGGCAGCCCGGATGATCCCAACGCCCGAATCTGGCCATTTAAGCGTATGGAAACCATCCAGCCTTACGATAAGGGCAATAATACTCTGGTGTATATGCATTTATGGGGTGATGATCCCGATGCCTTCTGGGGTAATTATAATTTTGCCCGCGCCATTAAACACGGCATGAACGACTTTCAACTGCCCTACAGCGGTGACTACGGTTTTGTTAAAACCTGGTCCTACTGGCCCATCAC
>JALTKC010000369.1 GCA_027076245.1 Gammaproteobacteria bacterium | reverse complement strand
GTAAACAAAGCAGGCGCCTTCTGTTTCATCCAGTTCTGTATAAAACTCTGCCAGTTTGAACATGACAGATAAATCTTCGGGAAACTGTTCAAGGTAAAGTGTATAGGCATCCAGTGCATCCTTATAACGTTTTTGTATTTTGTAAATTCGTGCCAGTTGCGGCAAAAAAAGTAATGAGGATTCACAAAGCTGTTCAATGGCTTTTTCTGCCAGAAGAAAATTATGATTCTCAATGGCAATAACAACTATTTGTCTTAAGGCAATTTCCAGTGCAGGTTCTTCAATAGCATTTTGATAAGCCAGCAATGCTTGATTGGTATTGTTGTCCAGCTCAGCGAGAAAGCCGAGTACCAGATGCTTGAGTGGTTCTGCTGCTTTATCCGGGTGATGTTCAAGACTGGATAATATTCTTTCTAATCCGGCTTTGTCCTGTTGCTGGAACAGGTTTAGGGCCTTTAATTCAGTTCCGTTGAGTTCATATAGTTTTTTTATACGCTGATACTGGAAAGATTGTTCAATTTCTCCTGAAATTATCTGCCTGAAGTGATTAATGGCTTCTGTCATTTGTTGTTGCTGACGGCTGTTCAGATGTTTATTCAGTTGAGGATGCATATCCTGCAATATAAGGGCACGACCGGGTGTCTGTTCACGTTCCCAGAAATCCAGCAGTTTTGTTACAGGGGGTGAATCATCAAGCTCCTCTAATCTCAACTTGGTTCGTTTAATACATTGCTTTAGTGTTTTTGCCAGTGCTTTTGAGCCGGTTTTATAGGCTTGATAATAAGTATCTCCCCACTGTTTCAGCTCATCATTACTCATATCTTTATCATGAGCAGGCTTAAAAAACTTTAAAAATTCCTGGGTTCCAAAAAAGCGGCATACCGCACTTAATTCAAGATATTTCTTATTCAGTGTTTCTTCGATTTTGTCAATTTTCAGTTTGTATTTAAAGTTTTTTTCCGGTTCGTTGTTTTTAAAAAACAGCTCATTATAGTCCAGTGCTTTTTCTGTTAACTGAATAATTTCTTTCAGTTCCTTTTGTTTTTGTTGAATTTCCTTTTTCACAGCAAGGTAATGAGCACGTCTGGCTTCCTGTAAATTGTCAGGTATTAAAGAGGCGATCTGCTTTTTTACATCAGTCTTTGTACTGTTAAGATGAATGTCTTCAATTAAAACATGCTCTATATCATCTATCTTTACAGCCTGAGGAGAAGGGTTGATAAAACGAACACCCTGTTTTCTGGCATGTTGTGCCTGCAGACGTAATGCTTTAATAGCATTAAAGAAAGAGGTTTCTGTTTCTGCAGTCTGTCCACTATTAGTGGTGACCAGATGGCCGGTATAACTGCTCATGGTACCAACAGCGTGTTCAATACTGCCGGAGGCATGACTGAAGCCTTCCGGGCTGAAACACAGGTCAACGCCAATTAACAGGAGCTCTTTGAAGCCCATATAAATAGCGGTATCCAGGGCAACATTGGTCACTGTAGGACCGTTGGCACTGATGTAATTGGGCTGTACATCTGTTATCCAGGGGTAAAGTGAGCCAATGTAAAAGTTAAGACCGCGCCACTGTTGAACAATTTTAGGTACAATATGATACTGATTAAGTAAAATACTTTTGTCTGAAAATTGCAGTACTTCCTTACTGACATCAAAACTGATATCGTTTGGATCTATGGACACAAAAAAGTCGGGTATGATACTGGTTTCCAGCAACCTGCGGGCAATTCTGGACACTGCAAATACAATTAACCGGTCACGATTTTCCTCTACCCAGTCAATATAGCTGTCCAGAGAAGGGCCGCCTGCCAGAATGACGGCTGTTTTACCTTTAAAACAATCTCTAAGCAGGTAAGCAGAAAAAATATTTTCATTCAGGTTCTCAAGCTGGGTCTGGATAAATAAACGGGTTCCGGTTTTACCCCTTACCTGCCAGCGGCTGTCATTAATCTCTTCCTCTGTCTTCTTCCATAGCTGCTTATATTGTTTTATATGATTATCAATAACCGCATAGGACTGAATAATTTTTACTTTGTTAATAAATAAATAATTTTCCAGCTCATATTTATCGGCTTTTTCCTGCCATTCATCGGTACTGTATAAGTAAATACGCTGTTTTTCATCACCCTTAAATGGTTGAGGCAGGTTTTCTATGATTTGTGGAAAGTCAATAATTAAAAAACGTGAGCCTTTTTGGGGAGGATGTTTTAACAGATACTTGATTAGCAGGCCGGAATCACTGCCAACAAACAAATATAAGGTATCTTCCGCTTCCAGTTGTTCCTGAAAAAGCTGCTGATATAAGACTGATGAAGGAGACTGTTCGAAAGCAGAATGATTAACAGAGTAAAAGTACTCTTCTCCAAATGAGTTTTTCAGCAGGGAGCCGGTATTTAATGTTTCAGTATCGATCAATAGGGACATGGGAAACGTACTTTTCTCGGTTCAGATTTTATGTTTATGATTTATGTTTACAAGATAAGCAAGTTCTATACCATCTTAAGAAATTTTGCCTGTTGCTTGTAGATTATGGTCAGTCTAACAGTAATAAAGAAAAAAATTAAAAAAATACAAAAAAAATTAAAAAAGTTTCTAAAGAAAACACATGAGCAGACGCAATTATAACCAAGAGCGGTGAATATTCCTTTTTGAGAGTATATCCGCATTAAAAATAACTCTCCATAATGTATCTATATTATTGATTATAGAAGATTTGTGGGGCCTGTCAGAGGAGATGCCGTCATGGCTCAGGTAATTAATACAAATATTCCTTCTTTAAATGCACAAAGACAATTGAATCGTTCCAATTCAGGACTGGAACTGGCATTACAACGTTTATCATCTGGTAAGCGTATTAATTCTGCCAAAGATGATGCGGCCGGTATTGCGATTGCATCACGTTTTACAGCTCAGATTCGTGGTTATAATCAGGGTACCCGAAATGCGGCTGACGCCATTTCCCTGGCGCAGACAGCTGAAGGGGCACTGGATGAAATCTCCAATAACCTGCAGCGTATTCGTGAACTGGCGGTACAGTCTGCCAATGCGACCAATAGTACTACTGACCGGGCAGCGCTGAATACTGAAATGAAACAGTTATCTGCTGAAATTACTCGTATTTCGGATACTCAGTTTAACGGTAAGGCCATTTTGGGTAATGATGCAGGTTCATTTAAGTTCCAGGTGGGGCCTGATGCAGATACTACAGCAAATCAGATTAAAGTAACCACAAACTCTGTTGGTGGATATAGCGGTCTGCGTTCCATTACGGGTGATGGTGGTACAGCTGTTGGAATCAGTGTTGAATCCAAAGCTCTGGCAACTATCAGCCTGGTTGATAAGGCATTGACTTCATTGAATACCGAACGTGCGAATCTGGGTGCTGTCCAGAATCGATTTGACTCAGTTATCAGAAATGGTGAAAATGCATCTGCTAACCTGTCGGCTTCCAGAAGTAGGATTGAGGATGCAGATTTCGCTAAAGAAACCGCTAACCTGACTAAGTATCAGATTCTGCAGCAGGCTGGCGTTTCGGTATTATCCCAGGCTAATGCCTTACCTCAAAGTGTCTTAGGGCTTCTGGGCTAATTATGAGGCTTAAACAATACTCAGCCCTATTTATTCCGGGCTGAGTATTGCATCAAGGAGTGTGAATATGGCTAATTTAAATATAACTACAAAGGTATCAGGTATTAGACCTGAAAATAGTTATATCCAGAAGCCTGATGTTCAGTCCCGGCCTCAAACTTCCAATGATCTGCAAAAAATTCAGCAAAAATCAGAGTATATTTCAGATAAAACCAGTACGGTTAAGGAAAACCAGAAAAGTGGCAATCAACCTCTTGAGGAACGGCAACAAGTTGCCTCTGAGAAGTCCGTCGCTCAGGTATTAAAGGATATGTCTGAACAA
>JALTKC010000368.1 GCA_027076245.1 Gammaproteobacteria bacterium | reverse complement strand
AGAATACCGTAAAGTCGCTGTTTTATTATTTTTTAAGTAATATGAATATTTTTCATAATTCCCGAACTGATTTGACACCATAAGCACTTACTAATAGAATACCGACACGTTTTTATGGTACCCAAAGTCATTTTCTGTTAGATAAAAACAGAGCGTATGACTGGGAAGCTGGTGTAAATCCAGCGCTGCCCCCGCAACGGTAATTGCCAGTACAAAAGTAAACGCCACTGTATCTTTATAATATGGGAAGGCACTTTTGACGGCTTAGGTTTTTAATTCTTTTAAAGCAACCAAGTCACTGCATAAGCCCGGAGACCGACCATAATAAACCACCTATCAAGCTTGCGGAGGGCGAGCCGGGTCAGGTCATTTATTGCGCATCTCCCCCTGAACCCTGTTACTCCCCGCTGAACTCTTTTAATTATTTACTCACACGGGGCGTGTGAACAAGGATCAGATTATGTTGTATAGAGTACCCGCCATCCAGACCCTTTCGGCGCTTAGCCTGTTTTTAACTCCACTGGTTTCCATTCAGGCTCAGGCTGAAGATATTCCTGAAATTATTGTTACGGCTAACCGAACTGCTAATACGGTAGATGAAACCATTGCACCGGTCACCATTATTACCCGTAAGGATATTGATCGTCTGCAGGCTCAGTCTGTCGTTGATGTTTTAAGATCCACACCGGGTATTGATGTTAAAACCAATGGCGGTTTAGGTAGCGGAACCAGTATTTTTATGCGAGGTACCAATAGTGATCATGTTCTGGTACTGGTGGACGGTGTTCCCTATGGTTCTGCTACACTGGGTACTACACCTTTCCAGTATATTCCTGTCTCACAAATTGAACGTATTGAAGTAGTACGAGGGCCGCAGTCCAGTTTATACGGAAGTAGTGCTATTGGTGGTATTATTCAGATTTTTACAAATAAAGAAACCCGTGGTCAGAGCTTTTATGCTGACACAGGTTATGGTTCTGATGATACCGTAGAAGCCAATGCAGGTTTTGGTTATGGAAATGAAACATCCAGTTTTAATATTGGTGTGGGGTATATTGACTCTAATGGTTACAATTTTTTAGGCTCAACTTTTCCTGATACAGATAACGATGGGTTTGATAATACATCATTAACCTTAAACGGTAGTCATCAATTTACTGATAATTTTAAATTAAGTGGCAGTTACCTTCTGGCTGACGGTGAAAATGAATACGACGGTTATTCTTATAAAAAAACCAGAACCAAATTTAAACAGGAAGCAGCCTCTATTGTTGCAGATATAAATATTAATGATATCTGGTCAACCCAGTTGTTAATTGGACAGAGTAAAGATGAAGAAGATAATTATCTGTCATCAACTTATGAATCAACATTTGATACAAAAAAAGATAATTTCTCCTGGAAAAATGATTTTATAATAAGAGACAAGGACATTCTGACCGTTGGCTTGGATTATCTGGATGAATCCGTCGATAGTACCACTGACTTTGATAAAGACAGTCGCTGGACAAAGGGTGTATTTACTCAATATCAATATTATGGAGAGGTTTTTGATATCAAGGGTGCCTGGAGATATGATGATAATCAACAATTTGGCAGTCACAATACCGGTAATGTTGGTCTTGGTTTTGATCTGGATGAATATATAAGAATAACGGTCAATTATGGAAAAGCCTATAAAGCCCCTACATTTAATGACTTATATTATCCGGATGTGGGTTATTTTAAAGGTAATTCCGGTTTAAAACCTGAAACATCTGAAAGTTTTGATTTCGGTTTAAGCGGGGAATTTAAAAGCGTTAACTGGTCAGCCAATTTTTATACCACCAGCATCAGAAATCTGATTGAATACCAGTATCCAACCATGGAAAATATTGATAAAGCCAATATTGACGGTATTGAATTAAGTCTGGGTACACTATTATTCGGCTGGAATATCCAGGGAAACTTTTCTCATACCAATCCAAAAAATGATGAGACCGGAAACTATCTGACCAATCGCAGCAGAGATACTTTCCGGCTTGATATGGACAGTCAGTATAAAAACTTTACTTATGGCGCATCGGTTATTGCCGCATCTAAACGCTATCTGGATACCAATAATGATAATACGCTTGCGGGTTACGGTATTATGAATATTCGCGGTGCATGGGCGTTAACAAAAAACTGGACTATTAAAGCCAAAGTCGATAACCTTTTTGATAAAGAATATGCCACAAACAGGCAGACCTATGGTAACGAACTACCTTATAAAGCTCAGGATAGATTTGCCTTTGCATCGATACATTACAAAATGTAATACCATGGCCACAACAGCAGAATTAATACACAATGAGATGTTATGTTAAAAAAACATCCTGTTATTTTTCTTCTGGTTCTGGTCATACTTTCCCTTATCAGTTTTATTTTTGCCCTGCTGACCGGTTCAGTGTCTGTTCCTGTTCAGGAACTGTTTTCACTGACCGGCAGCAACCTTTCCCCCTTTCACCACAGCCTGATTTTTGATTTACGTTTGCCCAGAGCTTTAGCCGCCTTTACTGCCGGTGCCTTATTATCTCTGGCCGGAGTATTAATGCAGGTATTACTCAGAAACCCGCTGGCCGATCCCTATGTACTAGGGGTATCCGGCGGGGCGGCTCTGGCGGCCTTATTGTCCATGCTGGCCGGGATGGGCAGTGTCTGGTTAACCGGCAGTGCCTTTCTGGGAGCTTTAATTTCAATTGTACTGGTATTTTCTTTTGCACACTCCAGGGGCAGCTGGACCATTTCACGATTATTGCTGACCGGTATTATTCTGGCTTCCGGATGGGGAGCTTTGATCAGTTTTGTGCTGGTGGTTGCACCAGCGGAAAGAATACACGGGATGCTGTTCTGGTTAATGGGGGATTTAAGCTATAACCGCCCTGTTCTGCCCGCTTTTATTATC
Source organism: Gammaproteobacteria bacterium (assembly GCA_027076245.1). Taxonomy (GTDB): domain Bacteria; phylum Pseudomonadota; class Gammaproteobacteria; order GRL18; family GRL18; genus JANELJ01. The sequence continues at coordinate 1,028 of JALTKC010000368.1, read as the reverse complement.
CTGGTGCTTGGTCTGGCAGGCTCTTTGCTGATCAGCCGGCAGCTGAATATTCTGCTCTGGGGAGATCTGCAGGCCGGCAGTCTGGGTGTCGATACCCGCAAACTGCGTAATATTATTTTCTTTTTATCCTCCCTGCTGACGGCCGGTGCGATTTCACTGGCGGGCAGTATTGGTTTTGTCGGTCTGGTTATCCCCCATCTGGTACGTCTGCTCAGCGGTACGGATCACCGTCTGCTGATCCCGGCCAGTGCCCTGACTGGAGGCTCATTACTGGTCATTGCCGATACCCTGGCGCGAACCGTACTGGCTCCACAGCAGCTGCCCGTGGGGGTTTTAACTGCTTTAATCGGTGTACCCCTGTTTCTCTACCTGCTTAGAAGGAGCCAATAATGGCTTCCGATTCAGCAAATACTCTGGTGCTTGACTCACTCAGTCTCACTATTGGCGGCAAACCCGTCTGCCGGCAATTAAGCATGACCTTTAAACCCGGCGAATTCTGGGGGGTTATGGGTATAAACGGTGTGGGCAAAAGTACCCTGCTGCAGTGCCTTATTGGACTGAGACAGGCCGATCAAGGGCAAATTATTCTCAATAATCAGTCATTATCCAGCTATAAACCGGTTGAACGAGCTCGCAAAATGGGGCTGATGCTGCAGGAGTATGAATACAATTTTCCCTGTACGGTTATGGAAGCCGCGCTTATTGGCCGCCATCCCTTTGTTGATCCATTACAGTGGGAAAACAACCGGGACAGAGATATTGCCCATCAGGCACTTAAACAGCTTGACCTTGAGCACTTATCCGAACGTTTTATCAGCACCCTGTCAGGAGGTGAAAAAAGACGTCTGAACCTTGCCACCCTACTGACCCAGAATCCTGATTATTACCTGCTGGATGAACCTGTTAACCATCTGGATATTAAAGCCCAGCTGGATATTCTGTCCTTATTACAATCCCGCTTTACTGCAGCAGAACAGAAAGCCCATTGTGGCATTATGGTTATCCATGATCCCAATCTGGCCTGGCGT
>JALTKC010000367.1 GCA_027076245.1 Gammaproteobacteria bacterium | reverse complement strand
TATCTGGTGTATGTTATCCGTAGTGTGCTGCATGCACCGTTTCAGCGGATTATTGATGCGACTCAGAGTGTGACCCGAGGGGATCTGGATACCCGTCTGGATATACAAACGGATGATGAATTTGGCCATCTGTCTAACTTTTTTAATCATATGATTGAAGAACTGGCCCAAAAACAGAAAAGTCTGGCTCACACGAATCAATATCTGGAACGGGCATTGAGAAACAAGGACATGGCTCTTGCGGAAAGCCGCACTAAAAGCCTGTTTCTGGCCAATATGAGTCATGAAATCCGTACCCCTATGACAGCCATTCTTGGCTATGCTGAAAGTCTTTATCAGTTTGGGGCTGAAGATCAGGAGCAGATGAAGGACGGGTTGAAGACCATCTATCGTAATAGTAAACATCTGGTTAATATTATTAACGATATACTGGATCTGTCTAAAATTGAAGCCGATAAATTACAGGTGGAAAGTATTGAATTTTCACCGCTAAAAATGATGCAGGAAGTTGAACAGTTAATGTCCATTCAGGCCAAGGAAAAAGGCATTGAACTGGCGTTTATTAACAATTATCCCTTGCCTGAAAAAATATGCAGTGATCCAACGCGACTTAAACAAGTGTTATTTAATCTGATATCCAATGCCATACGATTTACCGAGCAGGGGCGTCGTGTAACGGTGCATATGAAGTGCCTGTTTGAACGTGAGCAGCTCATTTTTTCTGTAAGGGATCAGGGCATAGGTTTAACCCCTGAGCAGATCAAAAATATTTTTCAGCCCTATGTGCAGGCTGATGTTTCCACAGCACGGCATTTCGGCGGTACGGGACTGGGCCTTATGATTGCCCGTCGTCTGGTCAGTTTAATGGGCGGGAAAATCAGGGTTGCCAGTACTCCCGGTAAAGGGAGCCTGTTTAAATTTTCTATTAAAACCGGCTCACTGGACAATTTCTCCCAGTTAATCCAGGATGATAAGGCTCAGGATATCAGTGATGAACAGCTTAACCATATTCCTCACTTACAGGGCAGGGTGCTGCTGGTTGAAGATATAGAGGACAATCAGAAACTTATTTCCTTATATCTGAAACAGACGGGGCTGGATATAGATATTGCCAATAACGGCCGGGAAGGTGTGGACAAGGCTGTTCAGGCAAAATATGACCTGATCCTTATGGATATGCAGATGCCGGTTATGGATGGGCTTGAAGCCACCAGAATATTGCGGCAGTCCGGATATGTTCAGCCGATTATCGCGCTGACCGCTAATGTCCTGAAAAATGAAACCGATGTTTATTTACAGGCGGGGTGTAATGCTATTTTATCCAAGCCCATTATTATTAATGAGTTTTACAATACTATTGCTCAATGGCTAAAGAAAAGTTCCTCCAGCCGTGAAGAAAAGCAACAGACTCAAAAAACCAAAATGTCACATGCTCTTTCAGGTAATGATGCATTTGCAAAACTGGTTCAGCAGTTCCTTATGACTCTGAAATCCGAACTGGACAGCGTGAAAGCCTTTATGGAGCATGACGACTGGACAGAATGCCAGAAAGTTATTCATAATATCAAGGGCAGAGGCGGCAGTTTTGGTTTTCCTCAAATTACAGAAATGGCCACAAAACTTGATGCTTTACTAAAAAACGGACAAAATAAGGACTTTAGTGAACAGTTTAATGATTTTTATCAACTGTGCACCGACATAATCAAACAACATTTGCATTAGAAACCATTTTATTTAGCAGTAGCCGCTATTTCTGATGTTATGGAATAATAATTAAATGAACAGCGTATTATCAGCCATTCAGCCCGGTTATGAAGCCGGCAATGTTCTCATTGTGGAAGATGACCAGTTAATGGTTGATCTCCTTTTGCTGTATCTGCAGGAAGCCGATTATTTCTGTCGTGTGGTCAATAATGCTGAAGAGGCCTGGGATATTTTAAAAACCGATGCTGAAGATTATGACTGTGTTTTACTGGACAGAAACCTTCCGGGGCTGTCCGGCCTGGAATTATTGCAGAAGATTAAGTCCACCCATGGCATTATGGATCTGCCGGTGATTATGGAAACAGCGGAAGGCAGTGATGAAGCCATTCTTGAAGGGCTGAAAAACGGTGCCTATTATTATCTGACCAAACCGGTGGATCGGGAGAAACTTATATCAACCCTTGCGGCCTGTGTACGGGACTATCGTCGTAACCGTTATCTTAAAAAAGAACTTAGCCGTCTGGGTTCAGTTTTTAATCACTGTATAGAAGGGCGCTTTCAATTTAAAACCCTGCTGGAGTGTCAACGTCTGGCTGTAACACTGGCTGAAATGTTTCCTGAACCGGAACGGGTAATATCCGGACTGTCTGAATTAATGACCAATGCGGTAGAACACGGCAATCTGGAAATCGGCTATAAGAAAAAAACCGCACTGCTTAAAGAAGACTGTCTGATAGATGAAATTGATGAACGTCTGGAAAACCCGGCCTATGCGTCACGTTATGGGCAGATCCATTTAAAAAAAGAGCCGGATCGTATAGTTGCAACGATAACAGACGAAGGCCCCGGCTTTGACTGGGAACCTTATTTAAGCCTTAATATCAACCGGGTATTTGATGAGCACGGTCGCGGCATTGCCATGACAAGAGAACATAGCTTTGATCAACTGGAATATCAGGATAAAGGTAATAAGGTTGTCTGTACTGTTTTTTTAAATTCTTAGCCGACCTGTTTCTGTCGTCATTTAATTTTCCTTTAGAAGTTTCTCAATCACCTGTCTGACCTGTGGTGTATTCCAGTCTATCCCACCGGCAACGGAATAACGGATATTACCTTTTTTATCAATAATATAACTGGTTGGAAAGGCAAAAACCTTCCATGTTTTTGCCAGTTTCTGCTGTGGGTCCGGCAGTATAGGGAAGTTGACGGGGTGGGCTTTTAAAAAATCAGCGATATCTTCAGCCGGTTCCCCAAGATTAATAGCCAGAATATCAAAATAGTCCGCCCCGATTTTATCTTTTAATGCCGACATGGAGGGCATTTCATGGACACAGGGCGGACACCAGCTCGCCCAGAAATTAACAATAACCACTTTGCCCTGATAATCCTTCAGTGAATGTGGTTTATTATTAATATCCCTGATGGAAAAATTATCCGGAGTAACGGTTCCACTATAGTGTTGTAGCTTGCCTGTGGTTTTTTTTCTGACTACTGGTTTTTGCTCTGCTAAGGGTGCCGGCTTTCTCGGACGGGCATAGGCCGTCATGACCTTCATGGCTCTGACAATATGTTTGCTGAGTTTGGGAAAGGTTTCTACTTCAGCGTCAGTGGCATCATTGCGAAAAAAGAAACGGGCGCGGACATTTTTAAGTACCTGTACAAAAACATCACTGCCGCTCTGTTCAAGCGCCTTAACAGTATCCTTAATTTGCAGAGTCAGAGTGGATTTTGCTGGCAGAAAGATAAAAACCGGTAAATTGCTGGCGCGAGCAATGGGCAGTAACTCGCCATTATTGCCGGCGGTCGGGGTGGTAATATAAAAATTTGGGGAAATTAATATGACTCCGTAAATAAGAGCCTGGTTTTTTAACTGCCACTGACGGGCTGAGAGTAACAGGTTTTCTGTACCATTATCATTACTGAACAGGTAAATTTTTTTGCCGCTTGCCTGTGCTTTATTCAGTAGTTTTACATAAGCATCAAGCGGAATTTTTTTTAAACTGGATTCCAGGTTAGGCAGCATAAGGCTGCTAAAGGGTGCTGCTATCCAGGTTTCTACCCCCTGTTTTTGCAGGCTTAGTGCCAGTTCGGTCAGGCCATCGGTTACCCCGTGTTCTGAAGGTAAAACAACCATAAGCTTATCCCCACCGGCAGGGTACTGAATAACCTCCATTTCATTACCGTCATCCAGGGAAATACTCAGGCTGTCAGATAAAGCCAAAGGGGATATAACTAAAAAAATCAGAAGCAAACAATATTTTATAAAAGTATTTAGAATAGTCACTATTTATTAAACTCTTTGTTGTTATGGTTTGTAATTGGGCTTTTTTAATTTTCGTGACTAAGCGTGGGAGACTTTTTCTGACCCGGTGCTTTTTTCTCAAGGGTCATCTGAATTAAGGGAATAATATTGCTGACAGGAGAGACTTTTTCAAAAGCGGAAAGGAGCAGTTGCGGACGGTTGGTGACTTCAAATTTCTTAAACAGTTTACTTAAATGCAGTTTCACGCTTTGCTCAGACAGAAAAATCTGCTCTGCTATCTCCTTGGTGGAAAGACCTTTTAATACCCACTGAAAAACCTGTGCCTCACGTTTAGTGAGAATATCGCTCAGCATACGGGTTTTCTCCATGGCGATATTTTCCAGTATGTTTTCCATTTGCAATGCATCCTGGGCCAGTTGTTCCAGAACACTTCGTTCTGCCCAGAGTCGTCCCTGATGAACGTGCTGTACAGCCTTAATCAGGTGCTTAGAAGACATATTGGAATTAATATAGCCATTGGCACCGGAGCGGATAATATTAATAAGAAAATCAGTTTCCAGTAATTGCCCGAATACCAGGTTTTTTAATTGGGGATTAATTTTTTTTAGTTTTCTGAAAAAAAACTCGTAAGGTGTTTCTATTAACTGTTCCTGGATCATCAGGATATCGGCCTGAGAAGCAGTGATTAACTGCAGGCATTCTTCAAGGTTGCTTATTTTATCAATGACATCCACATGTTCGTTGTCATTAAGAATACGCAAGAGACCATCAACAAACAGGTCGGAATTTGCCAGAGCGATAATTTTAACAGGCATATGAGAGTTTCGGTTTGTCAGCATGAATTTTTTGAGTTTTTATTTTTATTTATACCCTGATTATAGACTTTTGTCTAATTATTAAGCCCCAAAGTCTATTCTTTTAGGTGCTTGTCAAGCAAACTCAAATATTAGAGAATACTTATCATGCAATTTATGCAATATTATTGAAAAAGGAGACAGCCTATGTCTATTGAACGCGGAATTTTTATACTGGCCAGTGTTATGATAATTATCAGTACCTTACTGACTTTATTTGTTAACATTAACTGGGCCTGGTTTTCTCTTTTTATTGGTTTTAATATGCTGCAAAGTTCCTTTACCGGTTTTTGCCCGCCAAAGTGGTTATTTAAAAAACTGGGCATGAAATCTGAGCAGGAATTGTTTCAGATGCGATCCAACTAATCTACAACTTAGTACTTAACAACAATAATAATAATAAGGTTTTTCTGGAGGATGGACCTTAAGCCTGAATAAACTGTTATAAACAGTAAACAATTCAGGATTTCAGGATAATTTTTCATATTATTTATCCTGTTTTTACCCATCAAAAGCACAAGACTGAATTTCTTGTGCTTTTTTTTGTCTATTGAAATTAGAGTATGCTAAAATTCAAATATTCCATATCTGACAGGATAACTATAATGAAGCACTTTAAAATTCAATATGTACTACTACTTATCGGTCTGCTTTTTTCACTATCTGTCAATGCTCAGGTACATGGCCTGAACAATGAACAAATGCAGAAAATGATGGATCAGAATATACCGGTGATTGATATCAGAAGACCGGATGAATGGAAATCAACCGGTGTTATTCCCGGGAGCCATTTAATGACTTTTTTTGATGCTCGCGGCAAATATGATTTAGACAAATGGCTGGCACAGTTAAATAAAATTGTCGGTAAAAATGACAAATTTATTCTGGTCTGTCGTTCCGGTAATCGTACCTCTCAAGTGGCTCGCTATCTGGATGGTAAACTAGGTTATAACCAGGTCTATCATTTGCAGCGCGGCATAAAAAGCTGGATACGTGCCGGTGATAAGGTTGTTTCTGTTGATTCTGTTAAGTAATAACAGAATGTCTCACTAAAAAACCGGCATTATGCCGGTTTTTTTATTCTGCCTGAATAGGCCTGTGTTATAATCTCCTGTTTTTTAAACCCTGAAATAAACCATTAAAACTAAAAACTTAATTTACCAGCTCCCGGACACATTGGAATGATAAACAAAACTGACGACTTACGAATTCGCGGCATTAAAGAAGTAGTGGCACCTGAAGTCATTCATAAGCAATTCCCCAGTACGGAAAATGCACGTAAGACCGTGATTGATACCCGTCAGGCCATACATAATATACTGAGCGGGCAGGATGATCGTATGGTGGTTATTATCGGCCCCTGTTCTATTCATGATCCGGATGCAGCAAAAGAATATGCCGGGCTGATTAAAACTGCGCGAGAAAAACTTGAAAAAGACCTGCTTATCGTTATGCGGGTTTATTTTGAGAAGCCTCGAACTACGGTAGGCTGGAAGGGCTTAATCAATGATCCGGAGCTGAATAATTCCTTTGAAATTAATAAGGGACTGGGCAAGGCCAGAGAACTGCTGGCCAATATTAACGATATGGGTGTGCCCACTGCTACAGAATTTCTGGATTTAATCTCTCCTCAATATGTGGCTGATTTAATCAGCTGGGGTGCCATTGGTGCCAGAACCACAGAAAGCCAGGTTCACCGCGAACTGGCTTCGGGGCTGTCCTGTCCAGTCGGTTTTAAAAACGCCACTGACGGCGGTGTTCGTATTGCCATTGATGCTATTTTATCTGCCTCCCGTCCTCATGTTTTTCTGTCGGTAACCAAGCAGGGTAAATCCGCTATTTTTTCAACTGAAGGCAATGAAGACTGTCATATTATTCTTCGCGGCGGGGCAGAACCCAACTATGATGCCACTCATGTGAATGAAGTTGCAGAACAGCTGGAAAAGTGTCATATTAAGCCCAATCTGATGATTGACTTCAGTCATGCCAATAGCCAGAAACAATTTAAAAAACAGATTGAAGTGGCTAAAAATGTGGCTCAGCAGGTAGCCGATGGCGATACCCGCATTATGGGGGCCATGATAGAAAGTAATCTGGTTGAAGGGCGTCAGGATTGCGTGAATAAGGATGACCTGGTCTATGGTCAGAGTATTACCGATGCCTGTATTAACTGGGAAGACAGTTTTGATGTCCTGACTGAGCTGGCTGAAGCAGTACAGCAGCGAAGAGTTAGTAAACAGGATTAATAATTATAATCAATACAGGTAAATCTTGATGGGCTTTATAATAGGGGTGGTTGCAGCATCAGTTGTCGTATTTCTGCTGGCCTGGCTGACTGTAAAAAATCCTAAAGCCGGTAAAATAGAAATAGCTCTGGTTGTGATATTAATCGCCCTGGCCGTATTCCTGTATTCCTATGAAGACAAGCGGGTTGAGATACACAAAAACCTGATCCCTATTGAACAAATCCAGATATCAGATATTAAGCATCAGTGGGCTTATGGTGCTTATTATAAACTGACCGCAAAAATTACTAATCAATCGTCTAAATATCGACTCCAGTCAGTTGAATTAAAAGTTTCTTTTTATATTTGTCCGCAAAATACCAAAGCCCCCAAACTGGATCAGTGTGAGCTGATAAATAGTCTGATGCATACGGTAAGAACACGGCTGGATGCGCAAAAATCCAGAGATATTGAAGCCTATCTGCTGCTGGATGACAATTTACTGGGGGATAAAGTCCCTGTGGATAAATTAAACTGGAAAGTAGAAGTGGCCTCCGGTCTGGCCAGGTAGGGTTTTTATTCCGGATATGAGTCTGTTTCTTCAATACGCTGCATTTCAAAAACAATCCGACTAATGCTTTCATTTAATTCTGTGTCACTTAAATCAAACAGACTGGCATCAGTCTGACTGACCACAGCCATTAAGGCCGGAGCCCCCAGATAACGCAGGCCGCCGTGAATTTTATGGACTACCGCTTTTAATTCTTCCTTATCGTCTTCCTGTAAAAGTGCCTGAACACTTTGTATATAATTGGGAATTTCCTTTATAAACATGGCCAGTAAATCATCGGCCAGCTTTTTGTTTCCGGAAACCACTTTAAGTGCTGCCTGTAGATTAAGAATGTCGAGGTTTTCAGGCATTGATACTCCCAAATAATGATTATTTACAGTATTATGTTATATATATCCGTTTATTTAGATTATTAACTTATTTTTAAATGTGCATCCTGGGAGCGTGGGCATCCTGCCCACGTCAATAAACCGATTTTTAAGTTATTTCTGGTGCGGGCAAGATGGCCGCACTCCCAGGTTCCAGGTATGTTAATAATATACGGACAGATGCAAATTGGCTTATTAATTATAATTTATTACTGTATTTTATTACAGGTGCATTTATAGGCAGTATAAATGAAATACCCCACTATAGAAGACTTCGTTGGTAATACTCCGCTGGTTCGTTTACAACGCCTGCCCGGTGAAACCACCAATACTATTCTGGTCAAGCTTGAAGGCAATAATCCCGCCGGTTCGGTTAAGGACAGACCGGCACTGAGTATGATTGCCCGTGCTGAACAACGCGGTGATATTAAGCCCGGAGATACCCTGATAGAGGCCACCAGCGGTAATACCGGTATTGCCCTGGCCATGGCCGCTGCAATTAAAGGTTATAAAATGGTGCTTATTATGCCGGATAATATGAGTGAAGAACGGCGCGGTGTTATGAAAGCCTTTGGTGCCGACATTATTCTGACTCCGGCAAAAGACAGTATGGAAGGGGCAATTGACCTGTCCCGTGAGATGGAACAACAGGGTAAGGGGATTGTTCTGGACCAGTTTTCCAACCCGGATAATCCGGCTGCCCATTATTTTGGTACCGGCCCTGAGATATGGAAAGACACCCAGGGTGAGATCACCCATTTTGTCAGTGCCATGGGCACAACGGGAACCATTATGGGAACCGCCCGTTTTCTCAAAGAGCAGAACCCGGATATTGAAATCCTTGGGGTACAGCCGACTGAGGGTTCTCAGATCCCCGGAATACGTCGCTGGCCTGAGGAATACCTGCCAAAAATTTACCACCCTGAAGAAGTGGACAGGCTGCTGGATATTGATCAGCAGTCCGCAGAAGACACAGTAAGGGCACTGGCGGCCAAAGAAGGCATATTTGCCGGCGTTTCATCAGGCGGGGCGGTAGCGGCCGCTCTTAATCTGAGTAAAACGGTTGAAAATGCGACCATTGTAGTCATTATCTGTGACCGGGGGGATCGGTATTTATCTACCGGTGTTTTTCCTGCTTAACTCTCCCGGAAAACATTAAAAATGAATCTATGGCCACACTTTAAGTCAGGAAAAAGGCTTTTTGTGGCTCTGTTCTTTGTGGTTACAACTATTGTTGTTTCAACAATGGTTACTCTTTTTATTCTTAATAAGAGTCAGGCCGTTAGTCTGGTTTCTCTGAACATCGATCAGATCATTATTCCTCTTGAAACAACATCATCAAACAAAGCTTCAGGCTCTAAAACACCTGCTTTTTTAAATGCTTTAACACTGGACAAATTACGTGTTGATATGGATATCAGCAGTACTCCTGCTGTTTTTCATCTGTCTCTTGCAGAATTTAACTTACCGGAGCCTTATCAGCACTTGCGAAACCTGCAGTTCAGTTGTCAAAGTCTGGAAATGGAACCGGGATTTATCCACTGTCAGGGTCAAAAAATTTCTTTATTTGGGCTGTTACCTGAGCAAACCGCAGAAAGTTCAGATTTTAGTTTCCGTTATTCATTTGCTGAGCAGCAGTTAGTTTTAACAATTAATGATATTAATACCGGAAAGGGCAAAATCAGTATCCATTTAAAACTGTTCAATGATCAATGGCTGGTGGATTTTAATGCAGACCAGTTAGCGTTTAAGGACTTTAAACCCTATTTTGAATATTACTATCCCGAATTTATGAATTCAGTATCTGATGAGAGATTTGGTTTAAGTGCTTCAGGTCATTTGCAGGGGGTGTTTGCTAAAGACAACATTAAACAGGAGGTTGAGCAGTCCGGAGGGCTAAAACAATTAAAAATTAAAGGAAAGGTAAGAAATTTACACTATAGCTATAGTGCTAATGATACTGACAACCTGGCTGAAAAACTGTCCTTTAATTTCCGTTACACTTCCGATGCCATGACTCCCCGGAAAACCCAGACCACCTTGACTCTTAATCGCATTAAGGGAGAGTTATTACAGAATGATATTTATCTTTCGTTTACAGGAAAGGAAAAACTGTATCTGAAATTACTTAAAGACAATATTAACAACTCATTAAAATTCAATAGAATAAAGTTAACTATTGATAAATTACTTGACATAGAAGCATCGGCAGAACTGACGCCGGGCAGCAGTTCTGTCCTGCAGGATTTTCACATTGCTTATACCCTTAATGATCTGCAAAGTTTAAACGACCTGTATTTAAAAAATAGTCTGGAAGGCACAGAATATGAAGGTTTGCTGCTAGAAGGTAAGCTTAAAGGGTTCTTTGGCCGACGCGGCAGAAAAATTCAGCTTAATACCATTTTAAATGAGCTGTATCTGGATTTTAATCAGAAAATTGCTGTTACCAATTTAAACGGGGAACTGAACTGGAATAATCATAAAAACTCAGTCAATAGTCCTGTCAGTCACATTAACTGGGAGGAAATTCAGCTTGCGAAACTGCCCTTTGGCACAACCCGGCTAAAATTTGTAGCCTTTAGTGATCAGCTTAAATTACTGCAGGAAACCGACATTCCACTGTTTGACGGGGCATTGCATATCAACAGTCTGCAACTCAACCGGCTTGGTGAGCCGGTTTCTGAACAGGATAAAAGCACAGGTATGATTATCAGTATTGACGGGCTGATAAAACCGGTATCCCTTAAGCTGATATCAGAACATTTTAACTGGCCGCTTCTGGATGGTAAATTATCAGCGGTAATACCTGAAACCACTTATACCCGTCACCGACTGACAGTTGGCGGAGCCATGATGATGCGGGTATTTGACGGCAATATTATATTCAAGGACTTAAAAATTGATCACCCACTGGATGAGCGTGGCCGATTTTTCGCCAATATTGACTTATTAAACCTGGATCTTAAATCACTCACCAAAACCTTTAATTTTGGTGAAATAGAAGGGCGGATGGATGGCAAAATACGCAATCTGGAACTTTACAACTGGTCGCCGGTTGCCTTCAATGCGTCGTTTGGAACACCCAAAAATGACGAAAGCCGACATCGTATCAGCCAAAAAGCCATTGATAATCTGTCCAGCCTGGGTGGAGCCTCCGGGATTTTGTCCCGTAGTTTCCTAAGTGTCTTTGAAACTTTCCGCTATGACAAAATCGGCCTGAGCTGCCGATTAAAAAACAATACCTGTTATATGGATGGTGTTGAACCTAAAGGGGATAATGCCTACTATATAGTTAAAGGCAGCGGCCTGCCCAGAATTGATGTGATGGGTTTTCAGAAGGCGGTTAACTGGGAAGTGTTAATCAATCGACTGAAGAATATTCAGTCAGCTAATGAAGCCGTTATTGAATAAGCTTTTTGCAGACTTTCTTCTAATTATATTACAAACATTTTACTGGTTCAGGCTTAATTCAGCTATACTCTTTATAATTAAGAACAATTTATAATAAAAAGCAATCCCAAAAAAGTTTTTAAAGGATAATCTTATGCAAACCAGACTGTCTGTTTATAATCAGTTCCGCCTGCGCCAGTATTTTCTGGCTTTGCTGGTGACTTTAAGTGTGGCATCCTGTGTCACCATCAATATATACTTCCCTGCAGCAGCTGCAGAAAAAGCAGCGGAAAAAATTGTTGATGATGTGCTTAATACCGGAAATTCACAGCCGCCAGCTCAGGAAAATGAGCAGAAAAGCCCTGATAATACTCAGAGCTTTTATCTAAGCCCTTCGCAAAGAGTTATTTTGTCCATAACGGACTTTTTTATTCCATCCGCTCATGCGGCCGGGCAGGCCAACCTTAATATTGACTCACCCGCTATTCGTGCCATACAGAACAGCATGAAAAAAAGACAGACTAAATTACGTCCATTTTATGATTCCGGTGCCATCGGCTTTACCAATAATGGACTGATAGCCATTGCCAATGCTTCAGCTTTATCACTTAAACAGAAATCTATTGCCAAAAAGTTGATCAGTGCAGAAAATAAGGATCGTATGAACCTGTACCGTGAAATAGCCAAAGCCAATGGTCATCCTGAATGGCAGGCCGATATTCAGAAAACCTTTGCTAAAACCTGGGTTCGTAAAATATCTCCCGGCTGGATGTACCAGACTTCTTCCGGTCAATGGAAAAAGAAATAGTCTTCACATACAGAGGGGGTAAAGGCATAATTAACCAATATGGCTGATATTAAACTGCTGCATGACTTAAGAGCCAGACTGGGTACCGTCATTGTTGGGCAGGAGGCGTTGCTTGACCGTCTGGTAATAGCGCTTCTGGCCGGTGGTCATGTTTTGCTGGAAGGGCCGCCCGGGCTTGCAAAAACCACGGTTGTTCATGCTCTGGCAACCAGTGTGGATGCTCAGTATCAGCGGGTTCAGTTTACGCCTGATCTGATGCCCGGAGATTTAACCGGCAGTGATATCTATGATGCTTCTACCGGTACGTTTCGTTTTATTCCCGGCCCGCTGTTTCATGAAATTCTACTGGCCGATGAAATCAACCGTGCACCGCCAAAAGTGCAGTCAGCCTTACTGGAAGCCATGGCTGAGCATCAGGTAACAGTGGGCGGTGTTACTCGGGCACTGCCCCTGCTGTTTATGGTACTGGCAACCCAGAATCCGCTGGAGCAGTCCGGTACTTACCGTCTGCCGGAAGCCCAACTGGATCGTTTTTTATTTCAGATCATTCTTGACTATCCCGATCTGGAACAGGAAATTGAAATTTCCCGACGGGCCCGGAAAGCCCATGAAGGTCATGTGGAAGAAGGTCTGACTGCTGTACTAAAACCAGTTGAGGTTCTGGCCTTAAGAGAGCAGGTTAATGCCGTTTTTATCGATGAAAAAATAGAGCGATACGCGGTTGAAGTCGTAACGGCCACCCGTAATCTTGCTAAATACCTGCCTCAATGGGGAGATATGATCGTAACAGGCGCATCTCCAAGAGCCTCTATTGCATTGCTTAGATCCGCTATGGCCAGAGCCTTTCTTGATGAACGTGACTATGTGATACCGGAAGATATAACAGAACTGGCAGGTGATGTATTGCGTCATCGTATTGTACTGGACTTTTCAGCCCAGGCTGAAGATATTAATGCGGATACCATTATCAACAGTCTGCTTGATACCATCAGCCAACCCTGAACCATCTCCCTTTTTTATGGCTTTTTTTTCCGGACACCCTTTAATTACACAAAACCTGCTCAGTGATTCTGAAATTAATCGGCTTATTCAACTGGCCACTAAACCACTCGACCGTGTTTATAAAAAGATTTTAAGCTCTCATCAAAGTGGTGAAACCGTGTCTGACAGCATAGGCTCTGGCTCTGATTTTGCAGAAGTTCGGGACTATTATCCCGGCGATGATCCCCGTATTATTGACTGGCGGGCCACTGCCCGATCAACTGCGCCACTGGTCAGAACCTTTTATAATGAATTATCCCGTCCTCTGTGTATTTTACTTGATCGTTCCACTTCCATGCGTTATGCCACACGCAGTCGTCTTAAAGCGGCTCAGGCGCTGCGTCTTGCGGTACTTCTGGGGGCTCAGGCTATTAAGGAACAGCGGCAGGTTGCTTTTATTATTCTGGACAACAAACATCACTGGCTGCCTGCACAGTCTGGTCTTAATAGTCTGAAATCCATGCTCAGGCAGGCCAATCAGCCGTGTCCACCGGAACCCTCTGAGCATGTACCCGACTGGCCGCATATCATTGCCGGTATAAAACAGCACATTGTGCAGGACAGTGATCTGGTTTTATTATCTGATTTTAACTCCCTTAAACAGCAGCATAAAAAAACACTGCTGGCACTGGGGCGTTACTGTGTCTGTCAGGCATTTTGTATTGTAGATCCTTCAGAACAAAGTGTGGAATTTAGCAGCGACATTGAACTTGTCTGGAAGCAATCGGTTTTTAATCTTAAGAGGTCTCAACAGCCTTTGTTAAACCCGTTAATTGAGGCACGTTTTAAAATGCTTATTGATTTATTTAAGCAGTCATCGATTGATTTCAGCCTGGTTTCCACTGCGCAGGACAATCTAAATCCACAACGGCGGGCAGGTTAATATGCGGGTTTCTCAGGCTGACAATCTGGCGGATATTTTTATTCCACAATTACCATCTGCTATGCTATTCAGTACAGGCTCAATAGTGATGATGGGCTTATTATTGACTGCTGTACTGGTGTTGTTCTTATGGTATTACAAAACAGTTTATTTAAATCCCTGGCGCTCTCTGGAACAGCAGTTAATAAAACAAACCATCAGTCCAGTGGCTGCGGCTGATCAGCTTGCTGAATTATTAAGAGCTTTA
>JALTKC010000366.1 GCA_027076245.1 Gammaproteobacteria bacterium | reverse complement strand
TGGTTCAGTTTATCCATGCCCAGGGAAATACCGTTCATAGTATTGCCCAGCAGCATGCCCAGTAATGGAATAGCGTACTGGGGAGAATACCAGGGTGTCGGCGCCACAATAACCAGCAAGGCGACCAATGCCATAGCAAAAGAGGACAAAAATAAGGCACTGGTGCCAATTTTAAAACCTGTCCAGCGTTTCAGAGGGTATTTCTGCCGGGCATTGATTTCAAAGCCGGCCACAAACAGCATTACCAGTGCAATACTGCCCAGGTAAAACAGATTGGTATTGGCAAAAATCAGTTTCAGAATATAGCCGACCAGTAATAACTGTATTACATTGCGGCTGGCAGCAATCAGCAGCTGCCGGGCAATATTCAGCTGCATCATTAAACTGGTTATTGCCAGCATAATAATCAGGGTAGCGGCTATAACCAGATCCCAGGGTGTCAGGTGTATCATGCACAATCTCCCCGCAGAGGCTGTTGACGGTTTTTATGGTTGTTTTTATGAATGGTATAGTCACCTTCATTCAACACTAATATCTGGTCACTGACCCGCTGTAACTGCTCCTGGTCATGGCTGATCCACAAGGCCGGTATGCTATGCTCACACTGATACTGGCTGATCAGACGTTCCAGCAGGCTGCGGTTTTCCTTATCCAGATTGGCGGTCGGCTCATCCAGCAATAGTGCCTGTGGCTGGTTCATTAACACCCGGATACAGGCCAGGCGTTGTTTTTCACCGCTGGACAGATGAGCTATCTGCCAGTTCATCACGGTTTTATCAAAACCGAAATAAGCAAATAATGCCTCATCAAACTCACTGAAATGCTCTCCCACCCGGTCATACCACCACTGGCTTTCTGCCGGTAATAAAGCCACTTTTTTACGCCATTGCGGCGCCGGAATAGACTGGGACTCCAGTTCGCCCAGGTAAATTTCTCCCTGATGCGGCAGCATATCAGCAATGGCTTTTAATAACACCGATTTCCCGATACCCGACGGCCCGCTCAGCCCCATACACTGGCCTGCCGGTACCGTAAAATTGAAATTCCGGGTCAGTTTCGGGGTAATGGCGGACAGGTTTAAATGTTTAACCGTTAAATCGGACATAATTTTCCATAGTAAAAACGCCTGATTTTAATGTAAGTCTCACAGGGATGCTATAATTCTCTTTATGAACCAACAACCTGTCTGGCTGGATAATAATCCTGAAAATATTGACTTTCCCCACCCTGACCTGGCTTTAACGGAGCCTGACGGTCTGCTGGCGGTCGGCGGTGATCTGTCACCCCAGCGTATTATTAATGCCTATATGAACGGAATTTTCCCCTGGTATAGTGATGGCCAGCCTATTTTATGGTGGAGTCCCAATCCAAGGGCCGTATTGTTTCCTGACAAACTGCATGTGTCCAGAAGTCTGCAAAAAGTGATCCGCAAGGGTGTTTACCGCACAACACTGGATCAGGCCTTTGAGCAGGTTATTGAAAACTGTGCTCATACCCCCAGGAAAGATCAGGACGGTACCTGGATCACGGATGAAATAGCACAGGCCTATATTCGCTTACATCAACTTGGACTCGCTCACAGTGCTGAGTGCTGGCTGGAGGATAAACTGGTGGGCGGTTTATACGGTATTGCCCTGGGACGGGTATTTTTCGGAGAATCCATGTTTTCTCATCGTTCCAATGCCTCAAAAGTGGCCTTTGTGTATTTACTGGACGAACTAAAAAAAGCCGACTATGCTTTAATTGACTGTCAGGTAACCACGGAACACCTGCTTTCTCTGGGTGCGGAAGAAATTCCCAGAAACCAGTTTCTAAACCTTGTAAAAGTACATACCCATCCTTTTCTAAATAACATTAGTAACAACTGGTTAGCTCAATATAATAATTAAACGAAATGGTCTCTACTCTGTCAGATAATACATCACAACATACATCACAGGAACTGTCACAAAAACCGATCAACCTGTATCTGTCAGCAGAACATGAATGCAGTTACCTGCCGGATCGAATGGCTAATAGTCTGTTTGTGGATCCACAGGCAGAAATGAGTTCAGACACCTATTCTGCACTTATCCAGCAGGGTTTTCGTCGCAGCGGTAATTATGTTTATACCCCTTACTGCAAGAAATGCCATGATTGTGTGCCTGTGCGTCTGAACGTCCGGCAATTCAGCCTCAGCCGTTCCCAGAAACGTTGCCGGAAAAAAAATCAGGATGTTTATGTGGTAGAAAAAAAACCGGCCTATCATGAAGAACAGTTTCAGCTTTATACCCGCTACGTTAAATCCCGTCACCCCGGCGGTGGAATGGATGAACCTGAGGGTGACAAGTACCTGGAATTTCTGACTTCCAACTGGAGCGATACGGTTTTTTTTGAGTTTTATACCGCCAATCAGTTAATCGGTATTGCCGTAACCGATCGGGTTGAAAATGGGTTTTCTGCGGTATATACCTTTTTTGAACCGTCTGAACAGTACCAGAAACGCAGCCTGGGTGTTTATGCGGTTTTATGGCAGATTGCAGAAGCACAACGTCGGGGGCTCGACTGGTTGTATCTGGGCTACTGGATCAAGGACTGCAATAAAATGAACTACAAGAACCGCTATCAGCCTCTGGAATACTACTACAATCATCAATGGCAGCTGACACCGCCACCTAGCCTGTCCGATGTTTCCACTTTACCTGAATAAGCTTCTGCAAGTTGTTGTCTGACCATATATTTTTCATTCACTCCCCCTAAGCTATTGATTTTTTCATAAAAAAACACCTGATTTGTGATGGTATTCACTAAAGCCCTGCATCAGAATGACGCTAATAGTATCAACATATATTATACTTTTCAGGCACATTTATGCTCAGTAAAATTAATCAGCTGATTGATGGTTTTGAACAAAAAAACGGATTTCGCCCTAATTTGTTGTACCTCAATACCTCGCAATTAGAATTATTGCAGGAGCAATTATCAGAACATGATATTGATATTTTGAGTCAGTTAATCGGCATGGATGTGGTTATTGTAGAAGGCAATCATAAACCCCATGTATCTTGGGCACAAATACACTGGAAACATTCAAAAACCGCCTGAAAAGCGTTTTTTTGCCGATTTTATCTCATTTCCCCCTTGCTAAAATATGCAAATTGGTGCAATATGCACCGCTTATAGAATTACAGCTAAAGTAATTCAGATATAAATAGTTCAGATTAAGTGATACAGGTTAAGTGATAAGAGTTTATGGCTAAAGAAGAAGGTATTGAAATGGAAGGCACAGTGGTTGACACGCTGCCTAACACCATGTTCCGCGTAGAGCTTGAAAACGGGCACATTGTCACCGCCCACATTTCAGGAAAAATGAGAAAAAACTATATCCGTATTTTAACGGGTGATAAGGTCACTGTGCAGTTAACGCCTTATGACTTAAGTAAGGGTCGTATTACCTATCGGGCCAAATAAAAAAAGACAGTGTAAATTAAAGCATGGTAGTTTAATTTACACTCTCTGGTTAAATTTTACTCACAAAACTTCTCTTTTCTAATCAAAACTTTCCACATCAAATACTATCCATTGCATTTCTAATTGACTTTTCAAGAGCGGGCAAATCCCGTTCTATTGTTTTCCAGACAATTTCATAATCAATTTTAAAATAACCATGACTAAGCACATTTCTCATTTCATATGCATAAGTAAATGGTATTTCCTGATGCTTTTCTGCAAAGTCAGGATGATCTCGTTCAATATTCCGACAGGCCTCACCAACAACTTCCAGATTTCTAACTACCGCATCTTGAATTAATTCATTTTCAATAAAGCCAACTTCATCAATGTTTTCGACATAGCGCTCAATTCTGTCAATAGCATCCAGTATATGATTAAGATAATCTATTATCCTTTTGTTTTCCCTGCTCACACTGACTTCGCCTTTTTTAAAACACTATCTCTAAATGAATCAGGCAGGGAATCCGGTGTTAAAATATCAACATCTA